>JAUWQU010000482.1 GCA_030610965.1 Phycisphaerae bacterium | reverse complement strand
GAAGGTATCAGCGGCGTGCGGACAACCAAAACGCTCGTTCGAGAGACCGAGAATCTCGCGGACTTCCGCGAACTCACCGGCCGAATGTATGGCGCTTCCGTTCGCAACGCCATCTGGTCCAGCATATACATGCCGATGATCTTCTCGCTCGGCAGCATCGGCGTGGCCCTGGCGCTGTGGAAGGGCGGGGTCGAGGTGATGAACCATGGCATGACGATCGGCGACCTCTACATGTTCATATCGTACGCGGCCTTCTTCTTCGTGCCCGTGCAGGAACTCAGCCGAACATTCGTCCAGCTCCAGGCCGCCCAGGCCGCGGCCGAACGCATCGTCGGGCTGCTGGAAACCCAGCCGGAGATCCGCGATAAACCCGAGGTCGTCGAGGCCGTCGAGCGCTTCACCCGCGAGAATCCAGGCGGCAAGCCGGGCCTGGCGCCGGACGGGCTGGGCGACCGAATCGACACGATCGAGTTTCGCGACGTGCATTTCGCCTACAAGGCCGGGCAGAAGGTGATCGAGGGCTTCAACCTGTCCGTTCATCGCGGGCAGACCATCGCACTGGTCGGCCCGACCGGCGGCGGAAAGAGCACCATCGTCAACCTGATGTGCCGCTTCTACGAGCCGACAGGCGGCGAGATACTGCTCAATGGTACCGAATACCGCCGCAGGCCGCTGGGCTGGCTTCAGTCGCAGCTTGGCATCGTGCTCCAGACGCCGCACCTGTTCAGCGGTACGGCCCGCGAGAACATACGTTACGGCCGGCTCGACGCGACGGATGACGAGGTCGAGCAGGCGTCGCGGCTGGTCAACGCTCACGAGTTCGTCATGCAGCTTGAGCAGGGCTACGACACCGACGTAGGCCAGAGCGGCAACAAGCTTTCGACGGGCCAGAAGCAACTCATCGCCTTTGCCCGCGCCGTCCTGGCCGACCCGCAGATATTCGTCATGGACGAGGCCACGTCGTCGGTCGACACCGAAACCGAGGGGCTGATCCAGGCCGGGATAGACAGCATCCTTCGCGGTCGGCTTAGCTTCGTTATCGCCCACCGACTGAGCACCATTCGCTCGGCCAGCCGCATTCTCGTGATCGAAGACGGGCGGATAGTCGAGGACGGCACCCACCGCGAGCTCATCCGCGCCCGCGGGCGATACTACGAACTCTACACCAACCAGTTCGCCCGCCAGAAGGAGGATGAAATCCTCCACTCGCCGTCGTGAAGGCGAGAAGCAAACATGGTACGGAATCGGGTATTCCGCTCGTAACCTCAGGCAAATGCGATCTTTCTATCTCGGATGGGGGATTTGGCAGACACTGTCTGCCAAGTTTGAGGCCAAGGGGCTTCCGGCTTCGCCAAGGCTGCCCCGGACAAGCCGTCCCTTGGAAGGCCGCCCTTCGACTCGCTTCGCTCGATCAGGGCAAGAAGGGCAAAGCGTAAAAGAACAAAGAGCAAAGGGTTATTTCGAGCCTGCCTGACCTGTAGGCAGGTCCACGGCAACACGGAAACCGAAGAAGTTGGCCCGGATGACCGGCAACTGCCAGCCGCGGCGCGCGGACCGGCAGTTGTAAAGATTGTGCCTCCAACTGCCACCGCGTATAACACGGCCCGACCCAGAATCCGGCCCCGTGGGGTTCTGGGTCTTCGCATTTGCGTAGGAATCGGCATAGCAGTCGCTACACAACTCCCATACATTGCCGTGCATGTCATATAGCCCGAAGCCGTTGGGCGGAAAATTGCCTGCTGGCGTCGTCCCGTAGATGGTCTGTTGCGCAGAGGACTTCCCCACCCATGCCATGATCGCATCCCAAACGCCCGGACTGGAGGTCTGTGGGATGTTGACATTGGCCTGCTCCGGCTCGAGGGCATCGCCGGTATGGAACGCCGTGGTCGTGCCCGCGCGGCAGGCGTACTCCCACTGTGCCTCGGTGGGCAACATCACCTTCTTGCCCGTCCTGGCCGAGAGCTTCTTGCAGAACTCAACGGCCTCATCCCACGAAACCGTCTCCACCGGATTCTTCGCCCCTTTGAAGCCGCTGTGATTGACGCCCATCACCTGCTCGTACTGCTCCTGCGTTACCTCGAACACCCCCATGTAGAACGACTTGCTGATGGTCACCTCGTGCTGCGGGCCTTCATCGCTGCTTCGGCCGGCCTCCGTGGCGGGCGAGCCCATCATGAACTTGCCGGCCGGAACGAGAACCAGCCGCATCTTCACGTTGTTGCCAAGATCAAGAACGGTTTCCGGCCAGGGACCCGGGCCAGCCATGTAATACCAGATGCCACCGGCCGCAAGACAGGCCACGATGACGGCGATGCCGGCCTTGGTTCTACGGCTGACTGTCCTGGCTTTTTTGTCAACCACCTTGTCCACCGCGTCGCCCATGAGTCGGGGCCTCAAAGTGGAATTGCCTCCCTCATCACGTAATTCCGAAATCGATCGCGCATGGCCTCTTCGTCAATCACATCCACCTTGATGTTCAACAACTCGCGAAGGTCCATGATCAGCCCGCCATGGTCCAGCAGCGAGCGGCCGGGCTCAAACCGCACTATGAGATCCAGATCGGAGCCATCTTTGGCGTCGCCTCGCGCTACCGAACCGAAAATCCGCACGTCATGGGCACCGTACCGCCCGGCGATTTCCAGGATCGCATCCCTCCTGCTGCGGATGTCTTCACGAGTAAACATGCTGTCATCTTACTGGCAAAGCATGCAAGATTCCAGCCTTCCGGCACAGGAATGGACGACATTCTAGCCAAGGGTGACAAGGATATGCTCACGTTGAAACACTGTCAGGACGTGGTGATCGTTGGTTCGAGGGGCTCTTATCGCCGATTGCAGCGACAGACTGCCTTGAAAACGCGACCCTTTGAGGGCATTATCTATGAGAGTCCCGCCGAGGTCCCTGTGCGGTTTGGTCCCGGCTGTCCGCATTCGATTGAGGAGCATCATGGCAAACGCGTTTTACAACATTGGCAAGCCAGTCAACGAGCCCATCCTGGACCATCGGCCCGGGAGCGGGGAACGGCAAGCCCTTAAGGCCGAACTGTCCAGGCTGGCCGGCGAGCGGATCGAAATCCCGCTGGTCATCGGCGGCAAGGAAGTCCGCACAGGCAACCTCGGCCAGTGCGTCATGCCGCACGATCACGGCTGCGTGCTGGGCAACTACCACATGGCCGGGCCCAAGGAAGTGCAAATGGCCATCGACGCGGCAATGGCTGCCCGAAAGGCATGGGCCGCCATGGGCTGGCAGGACCGCGCGGCCGTGTTCCTCAAGGCCGCCGACCTGCTGGCCGGGCCGTGGCGAGCCACGCTCAACGCCGCGACCATGCTAGGCCAGAGCAAGAACGCATTCCAGGCCGAGATAGACGCCGTCTGCGAGCTGGCGGACTTCTTCCGCTTCAACAGCTACTTTGCCACCGAGATCTATCGCGGCCAGCCGGATTCGGCCCGCGGGATGTGGAACCGCCTGGAATACCGCCCGCTCGAGGGCTTCGTCTTCGCCGTAACGCCGTTCAACTTCACGTCCATCGCGGGCAATCTACCTTCGGCGCCTGTCGTCATGGGCAACGTGGCGATCTGGAAGCCCGCGTCGTCGTCTGTCTACTCCGGCTGGTTCCTTATGAAACTGTTCGAGGCCGCGGGCCTGCCCGGCGGCGTGATCAACTTCATGCCCGGCCCCGGCCGAAAGGTCGGCGGGCCCGTTCTGGCAAGCGAGCACCTCGGCGGCATCCACTTCACCGGCTCGACCGCCGTCTTCCAGCAGATGTGGAAGGCCGTCGGCGACAACATCGCCAAGTACCGCTCGTACCCGCGGATCGTCGGCGAGACCGGCGGCAAGGACTTCATCTTCGTTCACGAGTCCGCCAACGCGACGGAGGTGGCCACCGCGATGGCGCGCGGCGCGTTCGAGTACCAGGGCCAGAAGTGCTCCGCGGCGAGCCGGGCGTACATTCCCGACACGCTCTGGCCGGCCGTTCGAGAGCAACTCACGGCCCAGTTGGCCGAGCTGAAGATGGGCCCGCCGACGGACTTCACCAACTTCGTCAACGCCGTCATCGACCGCGACGCGTTCGACAGCATCAAGCAGTACATCGACTTGGCCAAGTCCAGCCCGGACGCCGAGGTAATCCTCGGCGGCGAGTGCGACGACTCGGTCGGTTACTACATCGCCCCGACGGTGATCCTCGCCAAGCAGCCGGCCTTCAAAACCATGGTCGAGGAGGTATTCGGGCCTGTCTT
>JAUWQU010000250.1 GCA_030610965.1 Phycisphaerae bacterium | reverse complement strand
TCGATATCCCCCGCCAACATCGCCTTAATCTCTTCCGCCGTAACCTTCGCGTTATCCATGACTTATCTCCAAGCCGCACTATTGCGATAAGTCACTATAATACAAGACCTTACGTCGCGCCACTAAAAAATGTCGCACACGCCATTGCGGAGGAGGCGTTCCGCAGGTCGCACGGGTGGCGACAACGCGGTGGTGAATGGTGTCGGTCGGCTCTCTGTCGCCCCGCCGCGTACTGGTAGCGGTCCGCGCCGGCGGGCAGCTCGCCCAGGGCTTGCTCGATCTTGTCGACTTCCGCGCGGTAGGCGGCCTCGTCGTTTTCGTCGAAAAACATCTCGTTGACGCTGCATGAGCCGCCGAAGTTGATCATGTGGACGGGGTTGTCCGGCGGGTGGAGCTCCTCGCCGGGATAGATCGCCAGGTCGATCGGCACGTCGGCGAACGCTTTTTGGGCTTCGATGGACGGCGCGTACCTGCCGTGGTCCGTCACGGCCAGGAAGTCCATGCCGATTGCCCGGCCAAAGGCTGCGACCTGGGCCGGGGGCTCCCTCCCGTCGCTGCGCAGGCTGTGAATGTGGAAGTCGCCCTTGAGCGCGCGCCGCGGGTAGAGGTCCGGCGCCAGCGAATAGACGCGGACACTGCCGACCGGCGTGCGCCGCTCGCCGTCGATGGCCTGGACCAGCAGCACGTGTTCCTGCTCGGCCTCGAAGAACTGCGTTACCTTAAGCTCGCCGCCTGCCACACGAAAGGCGGGCTTGTCATTCGCGGGCCAGCCACTTTGCCGGGCAAACTCCTCGACGGGGAAGTACGTAACTTCATAGCGGGCTGAATCGTCGAAGCGTCCGGCCGGCCCAGCGAACCGTTTTCTATGGAGTGCAGTGTGCCGGGAGTTATTATCTCATCGATGAACGGCACGGTTATCGCTCTGATCCTGGCCTCGGCCATACTGCACGCTTTGTGGAACTTCGCCATGCGAAGGTTCCGGGGCGATATTGTGGTCCTGTGGCTGAGCCTGCTGCTGGCCGGCGTCGCGGGCCTGCCGGTGGCGGTCGCGTTTTGCTTGTGGCATCCGCCGCAGGCGGCGGGGCTGGGTCTGCTGCTGGCGTCGTGCGTGCTCAACGCGATGTTCTTCAGCCTGCTGGGCAAGGCCTACGAGGGCGGGGAGATATCGCTGGTCTATCCGATCTGCCGCGGCACGGGCGTGGCCCTGACGGCCGTGATCGCGCTGGCGCTGGCGATCGACCCGGTCAGGCCGCTTTCGTGCGCGGGAATCCTGGCGGTCGTCGCGGGCATACTGCTGATCGGCCTGGGGCATGTCAACAGCGACCTCGGCGGCCGCGGCAGGTCCCATTCCATCGGCCTGGCCATACTGGTGGGCATCTGCATAACGGGCTACTCGATCATCGACAAGCTGGGCGTATCCACGCAGCCACAGGGCCGATGGCCCGGCGGACACATGCATCCGGTGGTATACGTTTGCGGCCAGTACCTTGGTACGGCGGTGTTCATGATCCCCTACGCCCTGACCCGCCGGGCGGGGGCAGTAGCCGAGGCGTGGCGCCGTCGGCGGGGGTACGTCTTCTTCATCGGCCCGGCCTCGCTGCTGACGTACCTGCTGATACTGCTGGCATATCACATCGGCGGGCCGGTCAGCTCCATCGTGGCATTCCGGGAGTTGGCCGTCGTGCTCGGATGCGTGCTGGGCTTCGCGGTGCTCAAGGAGTCGGTGACCGCGCGGAAGCTCGTCGGCATCGCAGCCATGCTGGCTGGGCTTGTGCTGATAAAGCTCGGGAGTTGATTCGCCCGCGTTCTCGTCATTCGGCCTGGCTGGAAACCACGTTGCGATTGGATCGGCTGAGCGTCAGGACCGCGTAGGTTGTCGCGCGCCATTTTGCATGGTCGGTCGTCGGCACCCAGACCCAGTACCGGCTCGGGGCCAGGCTGATCAACCCGTGATACTCGGTGTACTTCCGCTTGGGGTCCACGCCGAGGGTCTTCCATCGCTCAATGGTTTCCTTCACGCGCTGCGGTACGCGGTGCAGGTAGAATTCGCGCAGCGCCGGGCTCCATGCGGCCAGGATATTGTTGCGGTATGTCCACAGCCCATTTTTGCCCTGGTTGGCCAGAAGGAACCCCATCATCTTTGCGAACACGGCCAGCCTCTCCGGATCATCCTGGAGTTTCGCCGGATCGAGGCGCATCTGGCACATCAGGTCGTATGGTTCGATGACGCCGCCGGTGTTCGGGTCGAACTGGCTGAAGTACTTCAGCGTGTACCTCAGCTTGCCCGGCACAGCCGGCGGCAGGGCGAACGTGGCGTTGGGGTCGGCCCCGACAAGCCGGCGCGCCGAGGCCGCGCACTTGGCGTACCTCGACTGGTAGCCCTTGCCGAGGACGCTCAACAGGTCCTCCACGGCGGCGGCGGCCTGGGCGTTGCAGATCGACATCTGCCGCGACGCCACAGATCTGGGTACATCCACCGGCGGACCCTTGAAGGTTTCGGCTATCCTGGCGAATTCGGTGGTCTTTTCCCAGACGATCATCTCGTCCCAGCCGGCGGCGGGGTCCTGGGCGGCCGACAGTGTGGCCAGTGTCTGAGCCAGGGCCTTTTCCGTCCGGATAGCCCGGGCCAGCGGCTCCTTCTTCAGTCCGGTGAGATGCTTGAAGGAAAATGCCTCGGGAAGTTTGCCGTGTTCGTGAGCCACCCGCAATGCCATCGCCGCCAAGGCCGTGGATTGCAAATCGGCCATGGTTTCGTAAAAGAGGCTATACGGCCAGCCGGACGTCTCGAGGTCCGGATACGGGAAACCCATGGCGCTCTGGACGAGGCCCGGCTTGGTCGCGCGGGAAAACCGATGGCCGCTGTTCGAGACCTTCCGGAACAGGTCGGTGACCTTCTGCCGGGCGATCTGGAGATCAGTCTTCGCCTTGACCACCCGGGGGGCGTCCGGCGCCCTGAACTGCCGGGCAAGGCCGGCGACCTTCTCGGCATACAAATCGGTTTTCGCGAACTCGACGATCACCTTCGCGAGATGATCGAGGTTCACGCACACCGGCCCCCACATGCCTTGGGCTCGCCTGGCCGTACATTGCCCGGAGATGAGCCGGCCGAGCAGCTTCTCGATCGTGTTGTCGAACCGCTTGCCGGGATATCGGGAAAAGGCCGCGACGGCCCAGGCGATGTCCCAGGTGTAATCGGGTGTGCCAAAGTTGTTCACGCAGTCATCGAGCGTCTTGGCCATCTGCTCCATTTGAGGGTGCTCATCGGGCGACGCGCCGGCCTCGAGCAGAGCGTACAGCGCCATGGCGTTGTTTCCGAGCCAACCCACCGGCTGGATGTCCGGGCCGCCCGGGCCATAGACCGGGCGAGTCACCGTCTTGACGATCTCGCCCTTGGGGTCCCGCACGAGCCGTTCTTCCTCGCCGATCTTGACCCGTTTGACGACCTTCAAACGCTTCACCCGCTTCATCACGACGGTGTATCCCACCCGGACCGGCACAAGCTCTTCCACGGGCTTTCTGATGTACTTGTATATCGGCACCATCTTCTTGGTGTAGCGGTATTCGACGTCCTTCTGCCCGACGACCTTACGCTGTTTGATCAGCGGAAACAGCAGGCCCGTTTCCTCTTCATCCTGGCTCATGGCCGCCAGCAGGGCGACCACCCCGCGCCGCAGGGCCTCTTCGTCCGGGGCCAAAATGTCGATCGTCATCGCCGGGCCGGTAACGGGGGCCTCCGCGCCGAGAGCCCAGGCGGATAGAAACGTGATTGTCAGCAGCGCATACCAATACGGCTTCAGCGGTCGGCGTGTCATCGCAATCCTTTCTTGTCGCTGCCGTACATTGTAAGGCACCACGCGAACCAGGGAAGCCATATTCCCCAGTCACCACGGGTGTGTATATACCGTGACACGCGGAACCGCAACTGATGGGAGCACGTCGTCGGCAGGCTTGGGCGGCCTGTCAAACGCGGCGGGCCATGGGCGGCGATGCGGTGTTGAATGACCCCGGCCGGGCTTGGTGAGCGGGTGGCTTCAACAGTCTCGCCAGACGGTCGGCCTTGCGGGCGGCCAGACTGTGCGGTTCCAGTCTTGCAGCGTTGTCAGCAGTCGGGTCTGCTCGGCCGCGGCGTCGGGGGTGTTGACGCGGTTGTCGAGTTCATAAGGGTCGTCGCGCAGGTTGGTCAGCAGCGTCGGCGTGAGTGTGTGGTCGTCGTTGCGGTCGGCGGCGAGTTTCCAGTCGCCCTGGCAGACCATGCACCACTTGTTTCGCTCGGAGAAGATTGGGCCGGTCAGGTCCTGCGCCTCGCCGCGCAGCAGGGGGGCGAAACTCGCGCCGTCGACGGTGTCGCAGGCGCCCAGGCCGGTCAGGTCCAGCAGCGTGGGCATTATGTCTATGCCCGATACCAGCGCGTCGGACACCCGCCCGCCGGGCGATCCGGGCACCCGCGCGATCAGCGGTATGCCCGCTGACTCCTCGTGCGGGTAACCCTTGTTGGTCAGGCCGTGGGAGCCCTGCATGTCGCCGTGGTCGGAGGTGTAGATGACCACCGTGTTGTCGGTGAGGCCCAGTTCGTCGAGCGTTTCCAGCAGCCGGGCCACGTTGGCGTCGACCTGCGTACACATGGCGTAGTAGAGCCGCAGGTACTCGTCGAGGTCGTTGCCGTATCGCCGGTAGTCGGGGTCGTCGTCCGGCGGCCAGGCACTTGGCGGGTTCCACGTCCGGGTGAACGGATCGACTTGGCGGGTGTTAGGCCGGCGGACGATCTTTCGCCCGGCGTACATCTCGGCGTACTTCTCGGCTGGCTGGACGGGGTAGTGGGGCGCCTGGTAGGCAAGCGTCAACAGCCAGGGCCGGGCGTCTCGGGACATCTCGCCGATGTGCTCGATGGCCAGGTCGGTGGCGATGTCAGTGCGATGGCCGCGGTAGTGCTTGACGTACTCCCTGCCGTCGGTGAAGACGATGTGGTCGCGGAAGCCGTTGTAGCACTGGTAGCCTCTAAAGCGTTGAAAGCCGCCCTGGAGGCTCTTGGCGATGGGCCTGTTGCCGTTGCCGCCCAGGTGCCATTTTCCGATAAAGCACGTCTGGTGCCCGCCGGCGTTGAAGGCGCGAGCCAGCGTGACCGCATTGTCGGGCAGCGGGTAGGCGTTGTCGATCACCCCGCATCGCGAACTGTACTGGCCGGTCATCAGCGTGCCGCGAAAGGGTCCGCAGACCGGATCGTTGGAATAGCACCGGCGAAACAGCACGCCGCGCCGGGCCAGGGCGTCCAGCGTCGGCGTCTGCACGTTTGGATTGCCCATGCAGCCCAGACTGAAACGCTGCTGCTGGTCCGTGAATATCAACAGGACGTTCATGCGGTCATGTATACAGTCCGCGCCGGACGAACGCAATCTGCGATGGTTTGCGATTATGGGGGTGCGGGTTAGTGTATCATACGGCGTCGTTGCGTCCGTTCATCACGTGGCCGGGAGCCGCCGAAGATACCAGTGGCCAGGATGGCCAAGAGAGAATAATGATTCACCGGGTTCACCTATCAGCCTTTGGAATTGTTCCTTGGGCCATCGCGTTGGCGATGACGGCTCTGGCGGCCGGGGATGGGGCTTGGGGCGCCGCGCCCCGCAAGGCCAGGAAGGCCCCGGCCAGGAAGCAGGCCAAGCGGGTCAAGCCGGCCGGCAAGCGCAGCCCCAAGCCGCTCCCCGCGAGTGAAGCGACGCTGATCGAAGCCCGCCTCAAGAGGTTCAGCCTCGATGCGATGCGCCGTGCGATCGCGGATATGACGTCCGCCTTGCCGGCGGGCAAGGCCCCACAGGCGACCCCGGAAACCCTCAAACTGCTGGCCAGGTACGAAAAAGCCCTGCCGGAGGTCCAGGCGGGCCTTGCTCGCAAGGACGCTTCGGCCGTGGCCGAGGCCAGGGAGATACTCGACTTCCAGGCCAAGGTGTTGCTGGGCAACCTCTTCCGGATGGATTGCGACGGCGGGGCGGTGCGGCAGTGGTGCTTCGACCAGGACCACAACTGGTATCCCACGATGATGCCCGACGGCAACGTGCTCTACACGCGATGGCAAAAAGTCCACAACGTAGGCTTCCGCGTGGTCTGCCCGGTGAAGTGAAAAGCTCTACCACAGAGGCACAGAGACACCGAGGTAAGAAGTAACAGCCGAAGAAGTATAGATGGGGATTACATGCCGCCCCAGAGCATGCTTGCCCAAAGCTGGAAGCATG
>JAUWQU010000618.1 GCA_030610965.1 Phycisphaerae bacterium | reverse complement strand
CGATTCCGGAAATCGCCGTCGGCCTGACCGTGGTGGCGCTGGGCACCTCGGCTCCGGAACTGGTTGTGACTGTATTCGCCACAACAGGCGGGCAGCATACCATCGTTTTCGGGAGCATCATCGGCAGCAATATAGCGAATCTCCTGCTGATTCTCGGCGTTGCGGGGCTGGTCTACCCGCTGTCCGTTCAGAAAAGCACCGTCTGGAGAGAGATTCCCTTCCTGTTGCTTGCGACACTTGTTGCGTTTCTTCTGGTGTACGACTCCTGGGCAGGCGATGGGCTCGCCAATTCGCTGTCTCGCAATGACGGGCTGATCCTGCTCGGACTCTTCGCCATCTTCTTGACGTACACGTTCGGGCTTTTCCGGGTCGAGTCGCCGGACCAATACGATATCACGACCTACCGTAACTGGATATCTCTGCTGATGATAGGTGGTGGTCTGGTGGCGTTGTTCTTCGGTGGGCGGCTCGCGGTAAACGGCGCCGTTCACATCGCCAAGCACCTGGGTATCAGCGAGAAGCTGATTGCATGCACCATTGTCGCCGGCGGCACGTCGCTGCCGGAACTGGCGACCTCAGCCATCGCGGCTTACCGAAGGCGGTGCGACATCGCTGTGGGCAACGTCGTCGGCTCGTGTATCTTCAACCTGGTGATGGTCCTGGGCATTAGCTCCGTGATTCACCCGGTGGCCTACTCCCCGTCCTTCAACGTCGACGCTATCGTGCTCATCGCCGCCACGGCCCTGCTGTTCTTGACGATGTTCACGGGCAAACGACGCAAGCTGGACCGCTGGGAAGCGGCGCTGATGCTTCTGGGTTACGCGTCGTACATCGGATACCTGCTGTACAACCACTAGCTGCCGGAAGGTACGATTTTCGGAAGATTATCGAGGCAATCCTGCTCTGTATGGAACATGCCTGTCGGTAACAATGCTGGGCATTCTTGCCGTCGGCAAGATGCCAACGGACTGGATCCCAGGTAGGGCTCAACCTGCCATCGCGACGGTTTGGCCCTTGAACGTCTCCCACTTGCCCGAGTCCGGGTCGCCGAGGCGGACGGTGTACGTGCCATCGGCGAAGACCAAAGGCCGGACCGTATTGCCGGTCAGACAGATCGCGTAGACCAACTCGCCTGTCTTCTGGTCGCAGACCTCCAGCACGGCGTTCCTGACGCCCTTGATCGACACCTCCGGCAGATACGGTGGGTATTTCCGCGACCCGTTGCCATCGTGCTTCTCCCGTAGTGATGACTCGTTGCGGCACTTCAACAGGACTGACGTTGCTACTTCTGCTTCTTCATCAGATCGACCATCGAAGTCGCCAACGCATCGCCGAGGCGGACGAAGAACTTGCCGCTGCCCATGTAGTGATAGGGGCGATCGGTCATGATTTCGGATGCCTCAGCCAGACGCTTGCTCCACTCGCCGCTACGAAACATTTCAAACGCATCCACCGCGTAAAACGGGTAGCTCTCGACGCTGGCGACGTTGCCCTTGAACTCCGGCGCCGCGGCGGCTTCGCGCTGGCCGACGGAAACGAGGTTCTTGTCGACGCCTTCCTTGGTCACACCGGTTCCCATCACGCCGATGACAAACAGCATGTTCGGAACCTTGTACTCTTTGCGCACGTCCTTCACGAAGGCGATCATGTTGGCCTTATAATTGTCGCGGAATGCCGGCGAAAACTGGTCGTTGAAGCCCTGGAACCAGACGAAACCCACAATATCATAGCCGGCGCCGGCGTCATATTCGGGATGATGCTTCTTCAGATCTTTGAGCACTCCTTGGACGGATTCGTTCATCATCCGATAATTGAGGCCGGCGTTATCCTTGATCTGCTGGGCCGTCTTGCCGGCCTTTTCCGCTTCGCTCAGTTCGTATGGGCCGGCAGAAGGAGGACGAAAATTGTAGTGCAGCGATTTGCCGCCCCATGAGGTCTTGATCAGCAGAATCGGCGTGTCGAGCTTCTGCGCGAGCGAGAGGCCGAAACCGAACTCCGGACCGATCTTGTCGGCACTGCCACCGTAACCAAAGCTGAGCTGCCCTGACCTTCGATGGCCGTCTGCAATGGAGGTGATGTAAACGCGCTTGGAGACGACGAAAGCATCCTTGACCTTCTTGGTCTTCGCGTCGCAGTCCACCTTGAGTTCCTTCAACTCGGCCTGCGCCGCCGCGATCTTATCATCTCCGGTGATCTTCTTCGTCCGCAGTTCATTGTTCAGCGTGTCGTATTTGATGCGGGCGTCAATCATATCCCTGGCATCCCCGGGGGCAATTGCGCCTTCTTTGAAGACCGTTTTAGCCAGATCCTTTACCCCGGGTTCGGCCGCCTTGAGCAGGGCCGGAATGGTACGGAAACTGGCGTGGCCAACCATGTTCGACTGGCCGGCGAGAATGAAGACCTGCAGCTTCTTCTTCTTACTGACTTCTGCCGCATTCGCCCCTAAGGCACAAAACATCACCAGGCTCAGGCCAACCGCAAGTAGCTTCTTCATCATGGCATTGTCCTTTAGTCCATTAGCTTTCCGACTCGGAATCGCTCGTGCAGGCTTCAGTATATCTTTCGCGGAACCTGCTATTCTGACCTGTTTCGACCGCCTTCGGGATGGCGTCGCCTCGAGCTATTCGCCCGTGCCGCCGGTCCAGTTGTCGGTGTGGAACGGCGAGGCGGGCAGGGCTTCGGCGTTGATCAGGTTCGGGTTCGCCTTCTTGTGCCAGCCGAAGCGGACATGCTTGGGGGCCTTGACGCCATCGGCGCTGACGACGACGGTCTTGCCGTCGATGACGGCCTTGGCGGGCGAGAACGCGCCGTCGGACCCGGCGATCTGGAACTCGGTCAGCTCCCTGCCGTCGCGGCTCTTGAGCCCCCCGCCGACATGGGCGAACTCCAGGCGGATCTTGTCGCCCTCGACCTTCATCGACTTATACAGCGGGCCCGAATAGACCAGATCCTTTTGGCCGTAATCCTTGGCCAACGCCCACAGCGCCAGCCGGTTGCCCACGGGCAGCTTGTTTACCGGGTGAATGTCGTTGATGTTGTCCACCAGATCGGTGATCACGACCATGCCGGTGTGGGGAATCTTCAAACAGGCCGCCTTGGCTTCCCACACGGCGGGCAACTGGCCCTCCGCATATCGCGGCTGGCCCCAGGGAGCGATCGCGACGTAGTAAAACGCCAGGTCTTGCACGGTGCCTTTCGAAGGGCTCCACGTCCGACGCCAGCCCTCGATGAGGTCCTTCATCTTGCCCGCGTAGGCCAGGCCGTTCTTCTGTATGACGTTGGTCTCGCCCTGGTACCAGATCGCCCCGCGAATGGCAAACGGCTGCAATGGCGCGATCCTGCCGTTGTACATGCCGCCCGAGCCGTTCGCCGTTGCC
>JAUWQU010000119.1 GCA_030610965.1 Phycisphaerae bacterium | reverse complement strand
TAAGCGCGGTGCTCTTCTCGGGCAAGGCCGAGGCCGAGATGTTCGGCGCCAGCCGCGAGATGATCGCCCACGTGGCCGATGAGGCCAATCGACTGGCCCGCCCGCTGCCGTTCGGGCAGGTCGTCGAACGCCGGGGGATATTCCGGTCGTGGTCCGTCGCCGGTTGCGCGCTGGGGCTGCTGCTTGGGTTCGGAATCCTCCAGGGCGACCTGCTGAGTCGCTGGTTCAGCCGAAACGTCCTGCTGACCGACGTGCCCTGGCCGCAGGCGACGTACATCAAGGTCGTCGGCGAGGGAGACTTCACCGTCATGCGAGGCGACGACCTGATGATCGTCATCAACGTCGAGCCTCACAGCCTCATCGTGCCAAAGGACGTCAAGCTGCATGCGACGTACGCCGGCATCGGCAGGACCGAGGAACGCATCGAGCCGGACGGCGACAATCCCAGCAGGTTCGTCAAGATATTCCCGGCCGTGCCGGAGGAATTCGAGTTCTACGTCGTCGGAGGCGACGACAGCCGCGACGCCCGCCGGCCTCACCGCGTGCTGCTGATCGACCCGCCCAGCTTCCGCCAGGTGCGGTTCACGGTCACCAGGCCCAACTACACAAACAGGTCCCGGCCTGATGTTCACGACGGCTCGGCCGGTGTGCTGAGCGTGTCGGCCGGATCGCGGGTGATGATCGAGGCGCTGGCCAACAAGCCTCTTTCGTCGGCGGTGGTGGAGCTCGACGGCAATGCCGCCGGGCAGCTCAAGGCTCGTTCGGCGTCGGCGATGTCCGATGCCGCCGCCGGTTCGGCCGGTCGAGCGGACATGTGGTTAATCGGCGAGTTCGAGCTGCCGGCGGTCAACAAGGCCGAGTCCCGCGTGCTGCGGTTCGCCTTGACCGACGCGGACGGGCACGTCAATCGCGGCGGGGCGAAGTACCTGCTTCAGGTCCAGCCGGATCACGCCCCGACGGTCGAGTTGCGAAAGTCGGCCGTCGGCGCGAGGATTTCACCGCGTGCGATCCTGCCGCTTCATATTCGCGCGCGGGACGAGTACGGCCTGGCGTCGCTGGCGGTGCGCCTGGCCCACAACGATAAGCCCGGCGACGCCAACTCCAGCGACGTGCCCCTTCCGCCGGACGCCGGGGGGGAGGTGGACATCTCGCGCGAGTTGGACATCGAGCCGCTGAAGTTCAAGCCCAACCAGACGATCTACGTCTCGGCCTATGCTGACGACACGCTGCCGGCGTCGTTCGGCGGGCCGAACCGCGGCGTCAGCGGCGCGATAAGCTTCATGATCGTCAAGCCCGAGGACCTGATGGGTGACTTCGTCCGCCGCCAGAAGGAGCTTCGGCTGGAGTTCATCCAGGCGATGGCGCTTCAGGAGGCCGCCCGGGCCCGCACGTCCGTATCGGGGGCGATATTCGCCACCGGCAAGGTGGACGCCGAGAGCCGACGGGAGCTTCTCGGCTCGGCCTCGGCCCAGAGGAGCGTCGGCGCGGAGATCGCAAAGGCCGCCGACACGCTGGCGGCGATCGTCGAGGAGATGAAATATAATCGGGTGGGAACTGACACGGAGCGGGAACAGATTCGCTCCGGAGTCGTCCAACCTCTCAAGGACCTTCAGGAGCCCGTGCGGAAGATCCTCGCGGCCCTGCACGCGACGCGCGAGATCGAGGCGGCGGGCGACCTGCTGGCCCAGGCCACGCGCATAGAGCAGCTTCAGAAGGACGTGCTGGCCCGAATGGACGAGATACTCGAGCAAATGGCCAAGTTGGAGAGCAAGCAGGAGATGGCCAACAAGCTCCAGCTTATTATCCAGTGGTCTCAGGAGCTGTTGGATACGATAAAGAAGAAGCAGGACGCCGAGACGGGCACCGTGTTCGAGCCCGCCACGAAGCCTGCCGCGACGGACGAGTGACCGAAGCTCGCACCGCCGGCCTTCGAAAGGAAGACGCCATGATACGCATCGAAAAGAGAATAGGGCTTTGGCTGGCCTTTTTTGCAGCGGCGGCAGCGGCGGCGGCAACGGTGGGCGTGGGGCCGTCGGTGGCGCTTGGCCAGCTCGCCGGCGAGGAGGCGACCCGCCCGGGCACCGTCAATGCCGAGGAAGCCGCCAAGCAGCGATTCACCAAGCGGCAGTTCGAGCAGCTCACCTCCAAGATGATCGAGTTGGCCGAACTGCTCGACAAGGCCGAGCCGCAGACCGCCAAGGTCCTTCGCGAGGCCGTCTCGCAGGCCCAGGGCGCGTTCATCGCCGAGGATATGGAAAAGGTCGCCCAGCATCTGAACAACGGCCTGGCCGCGGCGGCGGCGGGCACCCAGAGCGAGGTCATCGGCGAACTCAAGAAGGTTCTCCAGACCCTCCGGCTGGGGATCCTGGACCTCGACGAGCGGCTCGAACGAATCCGCCAGTGGAAGCAGCACCTGGCCAAGATCGATACGCTGCTCAAGGAAGAGAAACCCCTGGAACGGGAGTCGAACCTCGCCGACAAGGCCGACCAGTTCAGCAAACGGGCCGACGACCTGAGCAAAGAACTGAGCGACATCGTAGCCGAGCAGAAGGACCTGAAGGCCAAGACCTCCAAACTGCCTCCGCCGGATGAGAACGTCAGCAAACTGATGGACATCAGCCGACAGCTCAAGGAGGCCATCGCAAAGCAGACGACGCTTCGAAACGCCACCAAGACCACGCCGATCGACAAGTTGCCCATCAGCGGTCAGCTTCAGAAGATCCTGGCGGGCAGAACCGACAAACTCGCCAAGGCGATTGTCGCGGTCGCCGCCGACCCAAAGATTGCCGATAAGCTGAAGGCCGCTGGGGATAACAAAGCCAATCCGCTGAAAGCCGCGGCCGAGAGCACCCGCCAGGCCTCCGGCGCGATGAAGAAGGCCGCCGGCGCGCTGGGCAAGTCCAACGCCTCCGATGCGGCCGATCCGCAGGAGCAGGCGCTGCACGATCTCAAGAAGGCCGACAACGCCGTCGACGACGCCCTGGCCAAGATCGCCGGACCGGGCGACGTCGGCGACAAGCTGGCCGACAAGCAGGGGAAGCTGGCGGACAAGACCGGCAAGCTCGCCGACGCGGCCGACAAGCTGGCCAAGGACGCCGGAATGAAGCCCGAGGCGCCCAGCGGCTCATCCGCCAAGAGCGGCGAGAAGGACAAGTCCGGCAATCTGGACAAGGCCAAGCAGCACATGACCGATGCCGCCGACAAGCTCGACCGGAAGGATCGCGACAAGGCGACCGACCAGCAGCAGAAGGCCCTGGACGAGCTTGAGGGCAAGAAAATCGAGGTCGCCAAACTCAAGCGACGGATGGAGGAAAAAGCCAAGCAGCCCCCAAAGACGCAGGCCGAGAAGCAGCAGGACCTTGCCGATAAGGGCGAGAAGGTGGAAAAGCAGATGGCCTCCAAGAGCGACACGCCCGGCACCGAGTCGATGGGCAAGGCCTCGAAGTCGATGAGCCAGGCGGCGGGCAAGCTCAGCAAGGGCCAGTCCGGCCAGGCCAACAAGGACCAGAAAAAGTCCATCGACGAGATGCAGAAGGCTCGTGAGGAATTGGCCGAGGCGATTGAGCAGGAGGAGCAGTTGGCCCAGGCCGAGCAACTCGAGAAGATCGACCAGATGCTCCAGAAGGTCCTCGAGCGGCAGCGGGCCATGTCCGCCACCACGCGCGAGACCAACGACAAACGCACCGGCGAGGCCACATTCGAGCGGCCCGAGCAGATCAAGCTGGCAGCGCTCAGCCGCGGCCAGGGCAAGCTGGGCGAGGACGTCGAGACGGTCAGGCAGATACTCGTCAACGAGGGCAACTCGGTGGTCTTCATGGAGGTGCTCGGGGACGTTCGCGACGACATGAAGGACGTGCAGAAGTTGCTGGATGCCCAGGACCCCGGCGAGCTGACGCAGGCCGTGCAAAAGGAAATCGAGCGGACACTCCAGGACATGATCGACGCCGTCCGCAAGGAACTGGCCGAGCGGCGCAAGAAGGCCGACGGCGGCGGCGGAGGCGGTGGCGGCGGCGGGGGAGGTGGCAAGAAGCCGCTCGTGCCGCCGATCGCCGAACTGAAGATGATCCGCACGATGCAAATCGGAATCAAGCGGCGTACGGCCGACCTCAACAAGCAGGTTGCCGACAGCAAGTTGCCGGCCGAGCAGGCCAAGGCGGAGCACGGCAAGCTCAGCCGCCGGCAGGAGAACGTCCGCAAGATAACCGAGGAACTCAACAAGAAGATGAACGCCGCCGCCGGTCAGGGCGAGGGCGATTCGAGCGGCTTCTGACGTGGAAGGAGATTGCGGCATGACTCTTAATGGAAATGCTCGCGGCATGTGTGCAGGCGGCGCTGCGTGGGTAGCGTGTGCGGCGATGGTTCTGGCGGCTGTAGCGCCGGCCTGGGGCGCCGGTGAGGCGGTGCTGGACGGCGCGACGGCGACCGCCATCCCGGCCGACGCCAACGCCGCCTCGCCAAGCGCGAAGACCTTCGACTCCGGCGGCAACGACGACCTGGAGAATCTCCTCCGGGAACTCAACCCCAAGGAGATACAGGACCTCATAAAGACCGCCGTCCGCAGCCGGATGGAGATCGAGCGCCAGCAGGTTGCCGAGGAGATCAAGGAGGACCTGCTGCTGGACCCGGCCGACATCGAGGCAGCGGTCAAGATCCTCACCACCGACCCCAAGAACACGCAGAAGGACAACATCGAGCGCAGCATGCGGGCGCTGGCGAAGGTGGATTATCGCTTCGGCAAGGCCACCAGGCTGCTGGCCGACGGCAAGGCCGAGGAGGCCGCCGCGGCCATCGAAAAGGACCTCAACGTCCAGGAAGCCACGTACCGAAACGCGGCGCGATACACGCTCTACGCCCGGGCCCTGGCCGCCCAGAAGAAGTACTACGACGCCGTTGACGCCTACCAGAAAATCCTGGTCGTGATGGCCGACCGCATCAGCTTCGCCGCGGCCGCCGCCATCGAGTCCGCCGCCATGTACGAGAAGATGCAGCGATTCAGCTACGCCGCCCAGATGTACAACTATGCGGTGAACAACTACGGGCTGACTCTCGACGACGAAGTCATGGACATGATCGACCGGAAGATCGCCGAGTACGCCGAGTTCTCCACCAACCCCCTGGGCTGGGCCGAGACGGAGATGGGGAAGGTCAAGGAGGACCTCGGCAAAGGCGACAGCGGGGCCAAGACGCAGAAGAAACAGGAGAAGATCGTCGCGGTCATCACGGACTTGATCAAGACAGCCGAGGAAAAGCAGCAGCAGCAGTCCAGCCAGGGCCAGCAGCGGCAGCGCCAGAAGAAGCCCGGCGAGGGCGAAGGGGAAGGCGAGGGGCAAGGCGAGGGCCAGGGGCAGGGCCGCCAGCCCAAGGGCGCCCAGCAGCCCAGCAATCCCGCACAGATCAGCGGCCTCGTTCCCGGCGCCGTGGCCAGGCCGACCAAGCGAAGCGAGGTGCGCGACACCAACGAGACCGGCGATTGGGCCAACCTGCCGCCACGCGAGCGACAGAAGCTCATCCAACTGCGGGCCAAGGTTATGAGCGAGCGGTATCGCGACCTCATCAGCAAATATCGCACCAGGGTCGCCGAGCAGAATAACGAATGAGCCAATTGCGGATTGCGGATTGCGGATTGCGGATTGCAGAGAGAAGTTCTCGCCCGGAACGCGCGGAGAACGCGCAGAATATCCGCTCCGGACAGGGGCCGGGCAGGACCTTTGCCGCCCAAGCATGTTTTCTTCTCGGCGTTCTCTGCGCACTCTGCGTGAGGCCTCTTGTGCTGTTGGGCGCCACGGCTGCGCCTGCGCCAGCGGCAAAGTGGCGGGTCGAGACGGCCGACGCTCGCCTTGTCACGGGGCAGTTGGTGTCGATCTCCGCCGACAAGGTCGTCGTGCGGACAGGCAAGGGCGCGCGGGAACTGGCCCTTGACGACGTGGTCGAGCTTTCTCTCGGCGACGAGCCGGACGACGTCATGAACGTGGCCGCCCAGGCCGTCCTCCAGACCGCACAGGGCGACGCGCTGGCCGTTACGAGCGTCTCCTGCGACGGGCGGAAGCTTGTCGCCGCCGGCGGCGCGGTCGGGCGGATTGAGGTGCCCGTGCACGTCGCCCGGGCGCTGTACTTCCCGGCCCTTGGCAGGACCGCGGCCGAGCTGCTCAAGGGCTACGAGCAGATGGAACTCGCGGCCGCTTCCGGAGACCGCATGCTTGTCAGCCGCACGGGCGCCCAGGACCTCGCCGTCGACGGCGTGCTCGAACGCATCGACGAGGCGAAGGTCACCTTCCGCTGGAAGGAGCAGTCCCGCACCGTCGCCCGCAAGTCCGTGCCGATGATCTTTTTGGCCGCAGTGGCCGCCGTGGCCGACAAAAAGTCCGGCGCGATCGGAACGCTGATCGCCCGCGACTCCAGCAGGATTCGCTTCCGCTCGTTGACGCTCGCGGCCGGCAAATTCGTCATCGACAGCCCGGCGCTGGGCAAGATCACGCTGCCGCTGGCCGAGGTGTCACTGGTGCGGCTCAGCAGCGACAATGTCGTCGAGCTGTCCGACCTCAAGCCGTCGGCCGTGAAGGAATACGGGTTCTTCGAGACCACCTTCCGCCACCGCGTGAACAAGTCCGTCGCGGGCAAACCGCTGCGGCTGGGCGGGCGTGAATACGCCACCGGCCTGGGCCTGCACAGCTATTGCGAGCTTACCTACGCCATCGACGCGGCGTTTACGTCGTTCGTGGCGGTCGTTGGAATCGACGACGAGGCCCGCCCCAACGGCGACTCGACGGTGACGTTCATCGCCGACGGCAAGGCCATTGGCGAGACCCTCCACGTCACCGGCCGGGATGAACCTAGCAGCGTCCGCCTCGACCTTCGCGGCGTCAAGCAACTGATCATCCGCGTGGACTTCGGCACCGACGGCCTGGGCATAGGCGACCACGTGGACATCGCCGGGGCAAGGCTGATCAAGTGACCGCCGCGGCTCTCGGCCGCAACCAGGAAACAGTAGGGTGTCGCCAGATATCTGGGCAGGTAGGAAAGAGTTTGCATGGATCCTCGGGGGCGTCACTATCCGGCAAGAAGAGGTGGATCAGCTATGCATCGAAGAGCAATGGGCCGGATGGGTACGGGTTGCGTTGCCGTCGCTGTGGCGATGGCGGCCGCGTCTGTGTGCTGCGATGTAACAGAGGCGGCGGACAAGCTCCAGTGGAAGTCTTTCACGATCACCTTCCAGGCCGAACACGGCGAAAAGCCGGAAAGCAAGGGCGGCGAGCTGAAGCTGTCCCTGCGCATCCCGGCCGACATGAAACAGGGCGAGGCGCTTCGCGGGTTCATGCCGGAACTCAAGGGGCTCGACGCGTTCGCCCACCGCAACCGCATCGCTATGTGCAAGGGGTTGATGGGGCCGTACGGCGGGCCGAACCAAGCCATGCGCGATGCCGCCGCCAAAGCGACGGGCCATGCGGAACTCAAGCACGCAGGCGCAATCCTGCAGGGGCTCAGTTACGCCGGCCGCGTCCGCGCGCACTACGCCGCCTACAACCCCGCCCATACGCTCGCGGTGATCCTCGATCATTCCTGGGTGCCGTCTTCCATGTCGATCAAGCCCGCCAAGTACTCCTACGGAAGTCTGCCCGCGGCGCAAGGCGTTCCGTTCTTCTTCAATGCCAGCCGCAACGACAGCTTTCAGGGCATGGATCGACGGGCGCTGCACTACCAGTGGTGTACGACGGCGTTTCGGAAGTACATGCAGGCCTGTACGACAGTGATCCACCATGAGCGGGGCGGGCACTCGAGCGTGGGATCGCGCGATCTGCTCGCGGCCTGGCTGGAAGAGGTGCTGGCGCTTCGCCTGCCGAAGTCGGTGCCGACCGACGGGGCGCCCTACAAGCTCACTCCCATCAATCCGCACAAGGTGGGCGGGGTGGTTTTTGCGAATCTCGCCAAGGACGCCGAAGGCCTGACAATCCATACCGACGTGGCGATCGGCCCTGTGTCGTCGGTGCGCAACCGCGCCAGGTGCAACTGGTGGGTACCCGGTGGCAAGTCGGCGGCCATCTACGTCGACTGGGTGAAACGCAACGGCGGCAAAGTCGCCCGCGACATGACCGCCAAGTTTCCCAACGCGCCCGAAACCGACGCCACGTCAAGCTCTAACGCCCGTACTGAGGCGCCGGCAGTCAGGCGAAAGCCGCCGGCCAACGGCTACTGCCCGGTCATACCGCCACCGCGCCACGTCTCGATTCTATCGATTTGGCGAGATTTGCCGAGGGGCGAACCGCAGCGAGCGAAATTCTTTTCAGAAACACTTTCCAGGAATACTCAAACTGAGGGGTTTTAACGCAAGCTCTTTCATGGCAGGGGCGTTTCGGAGGAACTTTTTCTGGGGCTTGTTGAGATTCTCACCGATTGGCTGGAGGAATTCGCGCAGATCTGCCTGCCTGCCGCCTTAAAGTTGTGCAACGGGGTGGCGGAAAGGTTCTAAGGGTTATTTGTAATGCTAGTAAGACACGACAGTTACAAAATCATCGTTTCAGGCACCGCAGGCAACGATTGGCCTCAATGCTCTTCGGGCAA
>JAUWQU010000020.1 GCA_030610965.1 Phycisphaerae bacterium | reverse complement strand
CTGCCCGGCCCTGCTGGAGATGGCCGGGAACGGCAAGACCAAAACCCAGAAGATCCTGGCCCTGCGGACGTACCTGGACCTGGCCTCCAAGAGCGGATCCAACGAGCAGAAGCTCGCCCGAAACAAGAAGGCTGTGCCGCTGATCCAACGGACCGAGGAAAAGCGGCTGTTGGTCAGCAAGCTTCGGGACATCCACCACGTCGATTCGCTGGCGATGGCGACGTCGTACTTCGACGATGCCGCCGTGGTCAACGAGGCCAAGAACGCCGCGCTCGATATCATCAGGCGGCTGCGACGCGAGAACCATCGCGACGTGATGGTCTCGACGCTCAAGCGTATCATCGAGTCCACCGAGGACAAGGGCATCGTGCGACGAGCCGAAGATGCCATGAAGGGCCTGGCGCCCAAGAAGTAACCATCTCGCTCTCTTAAGTGCGTTCGGCTCGGGGCCAGGCCCCGGGCCGAATGTGCGCTTAGAGCGACGGCGGCGATCGATTATCGGCGACGGCTGGGATCGTAATCCCGGCAGTTGGCGGGGATCTTCGCGCCGACTTCTTTTCGCCAGGCGACCAGGGCTTCGCGCAGTTCCTGGGCCTTGGCCGGTGATTGGGCCGCGAGGTCCTTCGACTCGCCGGCGTCGGCGGCGAGGTCGTACAACTCGACCTTGCCGGTGTCGAAGAACTCGATGAGCTTCCAGTCGCCCTTGCGTATCGAGCCGGTCGAGCGCCCGCCGAGGAAGTGCGGCCTGGCCAGCGGGTAATGCCAGCAGAACGTGTCGCGCGGCAGCTTTGCGGCGGGGCCTTTCAGCAGCGGCGCAATGGACAGCCCGTCGAGCTGCTGGGCCGGGTCGAGCTTGGCGCCGGCCATCTCGGCGAAGGTGGGGTAGAAATCGACATTCATCGTGGGAGTCTTGCAGACCTTCCCAGCCGGCGTCACGCCAGGCCAATGGACGATCAGCGGTTCGCGCGTGCCGCCTTCGTAGAGCGTGCTCTTGCCCGCCCGCCACGGACCGTTGGTCGTCACGCGCGTCTCCCCGCCGTTGTCGCCGGTGAAGATCACCACGGTGTCGTCGGTGATACCAAGCCGCTTGAGCTCGGCCACGATCATTCCGGCGCCGGCGTCGATCGACTCCAGTTGGGCGGCCAGGTGGGGGTTGTTCCGCTGAGCTCGGCCACCCTTGCCCGCGCCGGGTTTGCCCTCGTACTTGGCCACCAGATCCGCCCGGCCGACCAGCCTCGTATGCACCGCGTAATGGCTGACGTAAAGGAAAAACGGTTCGTCCTTGTGGCGCTGGATGAACTCGACGGCCTCGATGTTCATGCGATCGACGAGATACTCCGGGGGATCCAGACGCCGCTTGGCGGACTTGTTGAAGTGGTACGGATGGAGGTAGCTCCCGCCGCCGATGCCGGTGTCCTCGCTGAGGATTGTCTCGTCGAAGCCGTGCTCGCCGGGGGGCACCTCTTTCGCTCCCGCGCTGGCGTAGCCCGTCAGGTGCCACTTGCCGAGGATGCCCGTGGCGTAGCCGGCCCGCTTGAGCAGCTTGGCGATGGTCACGTGGTTTGTGGATAGGTGCTTGGTGTCGTCCGGGCGGAGATAGTCGGTAATGCCCACCCGCGCGGGGACCTGCCCGGTCATCAGCGCCGCCCGGTACGGCGAGCAGACCGGCGCGGCGGCGTAGGCATCGGTGAATCGCACCGACCGCGCGGCCAGCGCATCGAGGTGCGGGGTCTCGTTGAACTTGTTGCCATAGCAGCCCAGTTCCGCCCAGCCCAGATCGTCGGCCAATATGAAGATGATATTCGGCTTACGTTTCATCGGTCGCTCTCCAAAAGCTGTCGGCACGGCCGCGGCTGCGGCGCCGAGGGCGATGGTCTTCAAGAAACTCCGTCGAGTCGACTTGCGGCCTGCAGTGAACACGATCCGGCATCCTTTCTCTGTTGGGTCCCGAACGGAGCATTGTGCCTGGCGCCGATCATGCCAGGAACAGCGGCCCAGCCGCCAAACGGATATTTACCGCATGGACTCATGCCCACGATCATCGGGGGCATCTTCGATGATTCTATCGCGTTTCCGGACATCGACAAGCTCTTTCCAGACGCCATCAAGCAGGCATCGGCCTGCGATCCGACCGTAATGCTGTTACGAGCACGGCGCCGAGGGGAACAACGCCACCGGCACCGAGCAGCCGACCCGCGTCTACCGGCCGTCGAGATCTCGGTGCGACTGGCGGCCAGACTGGTGCCCTTGTTTACTTGCCACGGAGTCAGCGCGGCTTTCTGCGCCCCAGCCAGTAGCGCCATCCACGAAGCATGCGTAAACTCCGCGCCATGCTGGTTCCCAACGTTGGGCAATCGTCTCATTCCGGCCTTCGATTACCGTTGGCAGGCTGAGGAATCGAGCGAACAATTGGCTGGGCCGCTACAACCGTACGGATCTTACCGGGCCTCCGCTTTGAGTTGTGAGAAGCGTTGGCGCATCTCGGCGAGGCGCTTGGCCTGGGCGGGATCGGCGGCGAGTGCGAGTGCCTTGTCCGCTTGTCCGAGCCCCAGAAACCCGGTGGCCAAGGCGGCCGCCCCCATACCGGCGAGTCTCAAGAAATCACGACGTGTATTCATGGGCGAGGTCCTTCATTGGCCATCAGGCCCATCATAGCCAGGCCCATGTTCTCGCCGATGTGGAAGTAGCTCTCACCGTTGAAATTCCAATGGTACCCGTTCGGCGGGGATGGTGAGTTGATGCCGTAGTCGAACGGCCGCGTGTCCACGGTGGCCACGGTGCCGGCGAATTCGGGATGCCTGGCAGGATCGGACACGGCGGTCTGCGCCGCGATCAGCGCCACCGCGGTGGGGTCGAGATTGGCGTCGCCCATCCCCGTGGCGCCGATCACAAACCGCATCTTCGGCGCGCGGAACTCGGCGCGGAGATCCTTGATCAGATTGGTCAGGTTGGTCTCGTACTGGGCGGTGTAATCGGCATTGATGCGGTCGTTCCAGCCCTGGTGCCAGCCGAATCCGGCGATCTCGTATCCCTGGCCCTGATAGTTGGGGCAGTACTTCTTCAGGTTCTTGAGCACCTCATGGACCTTTTCGACCAGAATCTTATAGCTCTTCCCAACTGTCCCGCCGGAACTGGGAAGGCGGAAGTCGCCCGCCAACGATCTGCCACCCCACGAGACCTTGATGATCAGCACCGGATCGGCCATTGCATTGCCGATGATCTGGCCGAACCCGTATTCCGGCCCGATATACCCTTCCGGCATGCCGTTCTGGCCGCCGAAGCCGACCGTGATCGGGCCGTTTCTACGCTCGACGGTCGCCACATTTGGAAAGGGATTGCCCCCCACCCCGCCCCAGTAGGAAATCCAAACGTCACGGCGGGCCACCCAGCCCGGCAGATTCTCGCCGCCCGCGCGGCCGGCGTAGGTGACGGGATTGGCCGGGTCAACCAGATAGTCGTACCGGCCAGGGTTGTTCACCACCATGGCCCGCAGACTGCCCAGGCCGCCGATGATGTTGGGTTCTCTACTCCCCGTCTTTGGATCGCCGCCGAGGTCCACTTTGCCGGCGCCCTCCATGTTGGACTGGCCCGACATGATGAAGACCTTCAGCTTGCCGTTGCCAACCCGCGGCTTTACGTCCAGGATGCGCGGTCCAGCGGAGCTGCTGGGCGCGTTGGTCATGTCCCCCACATACCGCGCCGTTATGCTGTGACGGCCCCATGCGAGGTTGCTGATGGTGAGGCTGGCCTGGAACGAGGTGTTCAAGCTGCTCTCGCCAATCGGTGGCACCGCGGTGCTGCCCACCGACACTTTGCCATAGCGGCCGTCGTAAAGGCCTATCGGCGTCACTATCTTGCCGTCATAATCATAGAAGATGACTTTGCCCGTGGGTTTCGCGCCAGCTACCGTGGTGGTGAACGTCACGGGATCGCCATGCTTGGACGCCTTGGCGCCGCCGGCGAGCGTGAGCGTCGTGGTCGTTGACGGCCGCTTGTCCGAAACCGACTGGGAAAGCGGAGCGGAGGTGCTGGGGGCGTTCTTCGCATCGCCCACATACCGGGCCGTCAGGCGGTGCGTGCCACCGGCGAGCGCGTGCGTGGTAATGCTCGCCTTGAAGGCGCTGTTGGCTTCAACGGTGCCCAGGGGCACGTCGCCGTCGAAGAAGGCCACTTTCCCCGTCGGCTTCGTGCCGGCCAGGGTGGCCGTGAAGGTGACGGGATCTCCGAACTTCGACGAGGCTGCTCCTGTGGTCCGCGCCAGCGCCGTCGTCGTTGCCGGCCGCGGCTCTTTCCTCACGAGTTGGAACCCGTTCAGAGCCCCCTTGAAAGTGATGCTGATCGTGCCCGCCGCCGAGGGCACGAGGTTTCTGAAGACCACATAGTTCTCCCCCTCGACCCACGTGGCGCCGTGGAGGTTCCGGCCGGTGCTCACCAAGGTCTTGTCTCCCACATCCGAACTGTTGGCGGTCGTGAACGATCCGCCATTCTTTCTTCCATACGAGTCCTGCGAAGCCAGATACAGATCGTATTTGTTGGCTTTGTCGAGTCCGCTGATTTCCAGCACGATGCTCTTCTGAGTCACCCATCCCCCCTTGAGCAGGCTCTGGCTATTGGCGACCCAGTCGTCGGCGGCATACGCCCCCTTGGTGATGCTGAAGCTCACAACCGTGGCGTTGTTCTCGGAATTCTTCAGCCGGGCGCCGGCGCCTCCCATGCCATCGGCCCACGTTGACCCGGGATACGCAAAGGGCGCCACGCCCCGGTCGGCCGGGTTGGCACGGCCATTCATAGAGCCGTCGCCATTGGGGAGGTTCTTCCTGTTGTGGCCGCAGTTCACGTTTACGACTTCGACAACCGCCTCCGCATGCGCACACTGTCCGGTGACAAACAACATAATGGCACTGCATAGCACTGCCATAGATCGGATATTCCTTCTCATTTCGTTTTCCTCTTTAATCCTTATCTAACTAATGCCATTATTTCATCATCCAGTCATCTGTGCAAAATGGTGAGGCAGGCAGGCCCTCTTCATTGTAAAGATTGCTGCCTTCGGGATTCATGGAGAATGCATAGCGAACAGCTACCGGCTTGGGCACATCGGGACTGGACACGACAACCGTCTTAGCGTCGATGACGGCATTTGCCCAGAACCACTTCTTGTCCTTCCCCGCAATCGCAAAGCGCTGGAGTTTCCCCTGCGGATCCTTGCCCAAAGGCTCGAAGCCCCCCTTCCTGCTCGCTATGAGCAGGCCGGAACCGACGCTGTCGAAAGAGATCCGAATTGCGCCGCCTTCAACCTTCATCCCCCTATATAGCGGGCCGCTGTAAACCAGGTCCGCCGCCTTGCCGCCTGTCCTGAGCGTAGTCGAAGGATAGTCCTTGGCCAGCGCCCAAAGCGCAAGTCTCTCACCGACACTCTTCTTGTCCCAGGGATGAATGTTGTCCGGATTCTCGACATCGTCGAGATCAATGGCCACCGCCATGCCCGTGTTCGCAATGGAGAGGCTCTTTAGCTGGGCCATGCGGCACATCGCCCACCCATTGCCGCCTTTGGGGTCGTCGGTTGGCCTTTGGAAGGCGGCCAACTGTACAAAGTAGAAAGGGAACTCGCCTTGATTCCATGCCCTGCGCCAGCCGCCGATCAGGGCGCGTTGTTTGTGAAAGTAACTGATCCCCTCGTTGCCATTGGATTCGCCTTGATACCAGAGAGCGCCCTTGATTGCGAAACATGTGAGTGGATGAATCCAACTATTGTAGAGGCAGTGCGGGGTGGAAGGATAGGGATTTATCTTGTAGGTCGCCGGCAACTTGCCGACGGGAGGCATTTCGGGAATGGAGGCCCATCCCTCAGGCGTGACCCAGGGCTCGATCCGCGTTCCGCCCCAAGCACCTTTGATGATGCCAATCGCGATGCCCGTTTCCAGGTGGACCTTGCGTGCGAAATACACACCAACGGCGCAGAAGAACTTTCCTGTCTTGGGCGAACAGACCAGCCATTTGCCAGATTTGCCGCCATGCGTATTGCCTTTAACACTGCTGACGGGGCTCATTGACGGGGGACTCGACACATGGAATTGCCGCACCAGCGGCAGTTCAAAGTGCTCGCCAACGTAAGGAGAGCCGTAGGCGCCCATGGCGAAACCCATGTTGGACTGGCCGCTGCAAACCCAGATGTCGCCCACGACAATGTCCTCTAGCGTGAGCTTATTCTTGCCTGCCACGGCCATGGCGGCGGGGTCGGCGCATGCCTTCATGGCGTCGAGCTTTACCAGCCAACTGCCGTCTTTGTCAGCGGTGGTGGCCTTGTTCTGGCCAGCGAAGGAAACGGACACCTTCTCGCCCGCATCGGCCCTGCCATACACCGACGCGGACATATCCCGCTGGAGCACCATGTGATCGGTAAAAAGTCCGTGCAGGGCCACGTCAGCGTGTGCTGACAGGGTAAAGGCCATCACAAATGATATTATCGAGAGCTGCTTCATTGTACGTCGCCTCTTCATTTGGTTAATCGTTCAACGCAGAACCGAACCGGTAGGTTCCCGATCCCACCCCGTACACCGCCGCGCCCTTTTCCATCCGCAGAAACTTCACCCCCTCCGCCTTCGCCGCGGGTTTGCCGGATTCCGTGACTCCGGCTCGATCCTTCCCCGGTCCGTCTTCGCCTGGCTTCGACGCAACAGGCACATACACAGTCGCAGTGGTGTTGATCGGAATCGTGACATCCATCGTGAGCTTGGAACCTTCACGCTTCCAGTTGCTGACGATCTTCCCGTGGATCGAATCATAGCCGCACTTAACCCAGGTGAGGTCACCGACCACCCCGGGTTTGATGATGATCTTCTTGAAACCCGCGCCGGTTTCATCGGGGCGGATGCCGGCCAGGCCCTGGTAGAACCAGCTGTCAGCGCTGGCAAAGCAGGAGTGAATCTGGGACCAATATCCATTCCATTGCTCCCAGAATGTGGTTGCCCCCTGCGACAGCATGTAGCCCCAGCCCGGATACTCCTTCTGGTTGAAGATGGTGTAGAGCAAATCGTTGCGACCGGCTTCCTGCAGGTATTGAATGAGGAAATAGGTGCCGAGCATACCGGTGTCGAGGTGTCCCTCGTTCTTCACCAGGATGAGTTCCTCGAGTGTCTTCTTGACACCATCGCGGAGGTTCTCGGGGGGCAGGTCGAGCAGCAACGGCAATACCTGACTCGCCTGAATCTCATGCCCGTAGAGTTTCTTCCCCTTTTGGTAATATCTGGCGTGGATGAGCTTCTTGAGCTGGCCGCCTCTGGTTCGATGGCGCTGGGCATCTTCGGTCCGACCGAGTGCGTCCGCCGATTTGGCGATCAGATCATAAAGGTAGACGCGATAGCAATTGTCGAAAAGATCAGTATCTAACCTGCCCTTCCCGCTATCCATACCGTGACGCGCAGGAACCCAGTCGCCCCCGCTCCAGCCTGCTTTTTGGTGAACGCCGCCTTCATGGTAAATGCTTTCGAGATACACGGTGGGGTAGCGCCGCATCGGTTCATAGGCGCGGTCAAGAAGCCGGCGGTCTCCGTAGTAAAGGTAGCATTGCCAGGGAAGCTTGCAAACCGTGCCGCCCCACGGGATGTAGCAGGTGGGGTTTTGTATCCCCTTAGCGGGGTCCTTCGGGTCGGGCTTGCGGTTCATTGGCGCTTGTTGCGAGGCTTTGCCGGTCTTCGGATCCTGCTCGTCCAGCCAGTCGTCAACCCACTTCGTGTAAAAGGCCGCCGAGTCCAGATTCATGATCTGCGTTTCGATCGAGTTCTGGCCGTCACCATAGCCCAGGCGCTCGCGGTGCGGGCAATCCACCATGTAGCCGCCAAGGTTCAAACAGCGGACCGTCCACATATTGACCTTGTGTATGCGATTGAGCAGATCGTTGGAACACTCGAAGGTCCCGGCCGGATTAAGCTCCGATTCAATGAACAACGCCTCGGCGTCGCCGGACGCCGGTTTGGAGGGCAGGCCTTGCACTATGGCGTAGCGAAATCCCGCATAGTTGAATTTGTTGCAGAATACTTCCCCTGGCTTCCCGGCCGAAGTGAATTTCGATTCCTGCCCGTAGGAGTGATAGCCGATTGGACCGGCGGGGGTTTTGATCTTTAGAATTCCGGGAGGACTCTTTACATGACCTGCCGGTGTTTCCTCCCCATCGATGGTCTGCATGCGTTTATCGGCAAAACGGATCGTCACCTGGTGGCCAGCCTTCAATTGCGGCAGGCGCAGCCGCATCCAGCCGGTCAGGTTCGTGCCAAAATCCAGTTCCCAGGCATCTTTACCAAGAGCAGTGCAGGTCACCATAGGGATGACTTTGGTAATACGGTTTGGCGGGCAGGACTGCGCCGTCGCCACACCGCTCAGTTCGGTAAACTCCTCAACGGGTTTCCATTTGCCCGCAGTGCATCCGACCTTGCTCCACCCCGCGATGTCCCGGCGGGCATCAATCCGTTCACGCCCATTTCCTTGCCACGCCCATGCGAATTCGGTATGAGTGCTGGGCATGCAGGTCCAACTCGTATCCGTCCCGACCACGACCTTCTTCCCGCCGACTGACAGGTCGAGCTGAACTCGGGCAAGGGGCACAACATCCCCATGAAAGTTCACCCCCAGGCCCAGCCACACGCCGACACAGTTGTCGCCCGGTCGCAGTAGCTTGCTGATGTCATACGTGTTATAGAGCGAACGTTTCCGATAGACGGACACCGCCGGCGAGAGCACGTCGTCGCCAACCTTCTTTCCATTGACATACAACTCGTAAAGGCCCTTCACATTCACCAAAGCCATCGCCCGCTCAGGCGTGGCCGCCAGAGTGAACTCCTTTCTCAGCCACGGCGAACTCTCCTTGCCCGGCGCCTTGACCCATTTCGCCTGCCAGTCGGCAGGCTTGAGCAGCCCCATTGACCACGACGCCGGCTGACTCCATGCCGTTGGCCGTTCCCCGGCGTCCAACGACTTCTCTGCCGCTGAACGGGTCCACACCCTCACCTTCCAGAAGCACCGCATTCCTGATTCAAGCGCTTTGCCCCTATATTCCACCTGGATACTCTGATCCGATGCCACCTTCCCGCTGTCCCACAAATCGCACTTGTGCTTCTTGAGCAATTCTTCGGAGGTCGCGACCAGCACCTGATAGCCCGTCTGTTTTGTTCCGCGATGGCTCTTCGCCTCCATCCTCCAGAACAACCTCGGCTTCGCTGCATCAATCCCCAGCGGATTCTCCCGGTACTCACACCGAAGGCGTGTCGGCACAAGGTCGGGCTCACTCCCTGCGGCCTGGACCAGCGCCAGCGGCGCAAACAACATAACGCTCATCCCGCACAAGGTAACCAGTCGCTTTTTCATTTCCTTACTCCATTTCTGCTTCCTTACGAGCGTTGAAGTCAGCGTAAATGTCGCATTGCTTCAACAGATCATTGCGTGATGCCCGCATACAGATTGCACCGACTCAGTACATGCGTGTTGTATTGGGATGCTTCTCGTAGTACTCACGTTCCACTTCTTTCAGCCATGTGTTGTGCAATGACAGGAGGCGTTTCGCGATGTCAGGCTTCTCATTGAGGTAGTTCTTCCTCTCGGGCTCAACATCACTCAGGTTGCCGAGATGTGAGGGTTTTTCGTCGCGGCCTATCAGTTTCCAGTCGCCTTCCCTGACAGCCCAGAACCACTGCCACTGCCAGTGCATGACCTTGTAGGGCGAGGGCGATGACGGCGACTTAATGATGGGCATCAGGCTGTAGCCGTCGAGTTTCGCTGTCGGCAGGTCGACCCCGCACAACTCCGCGACCGTCGGCAGCCAATCCATCGCGGTCACCGCCTGATCCCGCACCTCGCCCTTCGGCAGCTTTGCCGGATAACTCACGATTGCGGGCACCCGGATACCGCCTTCGAAGAACTGAGCCTTATGTCCCCTCCACTTCCCGGTATTCCCGCCGCCGCCGTTGGCTCCGTAATTCGTTCCTTTGGGCAAACCGCTGTTGTGATTGTCGACGCTAATAGGGTAGTCCTCCACGGAATGCCCGTTGTCACTCATGAACACCACTATCGTATTGTCCCTGAGGCCGTGCTTTTCCAGCCGGGCCATAATCATGCCCATTCTATCATCGGTTGTAGAGATCATCTTCGCGTATGCCTGGCGGGGCATCTTCATATCCTTATAACGTTCGTCAAACTTCTCGTCGGGCTGCTCGGGGTAATGCGGAATATTGAAAGCGACGTACAAGAAGAAAGGAACAGCCTTGTTCCTGTCCACAAACTCAACTGCCCGCTTCGTTATCATGTCCGGGAAATACTGCCCCTTCGCGAACACTTCCTTTTTGCCCTCGTAGAGGTCATGAAATCCCTTCCCGTGCAGAAAATAGTGATTGTAGTTGTGAATGAAGCCGCCCCGGTTTCCGAAGTATTCATCGAAGCCCTGTTCCGTGGGGCCGTGATCAAGATGTGCCCCGAGATGCCATTTGCCGAACATGCCGGTCTTGTAGCCCGCGCCTTTCAGGACCTCCGCGATTGTGATTTCGTCGCGGAACATGTTTCGGCCTTTGCCAGGCCGGTTGGCGTCGCCCTGAGTCCAACTGTTCACGGCGCTGCGCTGCGGATATCGACCTGTCAGCAACATGGCGCGAGTAGGACAGCAGACGTAATGCGCGTAGGCCTGCGTGAACCGCACACCGGTTTGGGCCAGATTGTCCATTGCCGGTGTGTAGAGGTCCTTCGAGCCATAGCAATTGGCGTCGAGTGTGCCCTGGTCGTCGGTGAGGAATATGACGACGTTTGGTTTGCGACCGCGAGCCGTGTCGGATGTGCCCGCCAGGGATGCACATCTGCCATATGCTAAGGCCACCAACCCCAAACCCGTCCTCTTAAGGAAACTTCGTCTAGTTTGCTTCATGTCTATTCCTTTCCAGGATATTTCCCGACCTTGGCGCGGCCGCCATGGCATTCAAACACCATGCGCCATGCACAGTTCCTCTGGGGGTCAGCCCACAAAAAGGGCGAGTTGAAGAGAGCCCACGAAAGGGAGCCGCACAAGGCCATTGGCGTGTCGTCATAAGTCAGTGTCGACCACCAGCCTGCCGGCCTTAGCGGTGGTCGCGCCGGTGTAGCTGTTGGTGCCGGAGAGGACCATTGTCGTACTGGCGCCGTTTTGCCCGACGTTGGTGACATCGGGGTCGATGTCCGCTGAGATCGTAAAGGTTCTCGCGGCGCCAGTGTTCCGTTTCAGGCTGGTGATTGTACCCGCGATGCCCAAGTTGCCGGTAATCGAGCCATTACCCATTCCGTTTCTCATTATCCCGCAAGAGCCCGCCGGAGTATGCCGAGCCCCCAGGACGTGGCCGGGGCTTGCACGAAAGAAAATCCCGCCGGATCCTTGTCTGCGGCTTGACATGCCGGCGGCTTTGGGGTTTCATAGCGTCCGTTACAGGATGCCCGCCTAACGGTGGGCGCAAAAGGGAAGGCCGTGAGAATCGGCCGCGGACGCGCCGCTGTAACCGGTGACGAACGCCGCAAAGGCCACTGCTGCACGCAAGGAGTGCAGTGGGAAGGCGCGGCGGGAGAAGGACCCGGAAGCCAGAAGACCTGCCTGTGACGCACGGTAGTCGGCCCTCGCGTCAGGGGCGTATCGGGCAGGTTTTGTCTTTGGCTCCGACAGACCATTGCCCGGCCTCGCAGCAGCACGCGGAGGTCGGGCTTTTTTCATTATGGCACGGAGCCGGCCCCACGCGATTGGGGTCCAGGAGCACGACATGACTTGGCGCACCTCTTGGGTTAGTTTCTCCGCGTTTGGGATTCTTCTGGCTTGCGCGACAGGCGCGTATGGAGCCCAGTCGGCCGCGCAGGACGCCAACACGGCGGTTTCCACGGCCCCGGCGGCGGCGTTGGACTCCAATGCCCCCGCAACGGCGCCCACCACTGCCCCGTCGTCTGACGCGGCCTCGCCGGGCGAGTGGGGCGGAGAGATCATCATCACGGCCACGCGTTTGGCAACGCCTCGCCGCGAGGTGGCCTCGTCGGTAACGGTGATCACAGCGGCGCAGATGGAGCGTAGGGGCGCGAAGACCGTGGCGCAGGCCCTTCGGGACGTGCCTGGCCTGACGGTTATCCAGAACGGCCCGACCGGCGGGGTGACGACGGTATCGCTTCGCGGGTCGCAGACCAATCACACGAAGGTGCTCATCGACGGGGTTTGCGTGAACGACCCCATCGCCCCCAGCGGCGGATACAGTTTCGCCAACCTTCTGACCGAGGACGTCGAGCGGATTGAGGTGGTGCGCGGCCCGCAGAGCGTTCTTTACGGCTCGGACGCCATCGGCGGCGTCATCAACATCATCCTCAAGCGAGGCCAGGGCAAGCCTAACGGCTACGCCAAGGTCTGGGGCGGGTCGCACCACACTTACAGCGAGACCGTCGCCGGCGGCGGCAGCGAGGGCTGGCTGGACTACTACGCGAGCATAACCCGGCTGGACAGCAGGGGGATTTCCGCGGCGGCGTTCCGCAACGGCAACCGCGAACGGGATGGCTTCGGCAGCACGTCCTTCATGACCAAGATCGGCATAACGCCGTCGGAGCACTTCGAGACCACGGTGCTGGTCAAGGGCCACGCCAGCCGCATCGAGTTCGACGACGGCGGCGGCGCCGGGCAGGACGACAAGGACCGATTCGGCAAGGACCGCAGCCTGCTGGTCAAAGTCGAGCCGAAGCTGACTCTGCTGGACGGGCGTTGGGAGCAGCGGTTCGCCTTCTCGCACGTCCGCAACCGGCGAACGGACCACGACGACCCCGCCGGCGACATCCTGCGAAGCGACTTCAACGGCGATCGGACCAAGTTCGAGTGGCAGCACGACCTGCGCCTTCACAAGACCAACGTGCTGACCATCGGCATGGAGACCGAAGAGGAGGCCGGCAGCAGCACGTACTTCTCCTCCGGCGCGTTCGGCCCGTTCTACGACCACTTCTCGCGGATGTCGCAGCGGACGTGCGGCGTGTACGTGCAGGACAAGATCAACATTGCCGACACGCTGTTCACCACCGCCGGCATCCGGCTGGACGAGCACGAGCAATTCGGCAAGGCCGTCACCTGGCGGGTAGCGCCGGCGGTGTGGATCAAACAGACACAGACCAAGCTCAAAGGCGCCATCGGCACGGGCTTCAAGGCCCCGTCGGTCTACCAGCTCTTCGTGCCGCTTTACGGCAACCTGGCACTTCGGCCGGAGGAGTCCCTGGGCTGGGAGGTAGGCTTCGAGCAGTATTTCCGCAACAAAACCGTGGGCTTGGAGGTGGTATACTTTGAGAACAACTTCACGGATATGATCGACTTCTCGGCCGGGCAATTCAACAACGTCGGCGAGGCGTTTACCCAGGGCGTGGAAACGTCGGCCAAGTGGCGGCCCTGCAAGGCCTTTGAGTTGTCGGCGAATTACACGTACCTTCGCAGCCGGGACAAGCAGGTCGGCGACGAGCTTGTCCGCAGGCCCAGGCACAAGTTCAGCGTGGACGTTTCCTACAGCCCGATCGAGAAGCTCCGGCTGTCGGCTGGGGTTGGATTCGTCGGGGGCCGAGACGATCTCGTGTGGGACCCGACCACGTTCTCGACGCGTCGCGTTCGGCTGGCGAAGTACGCCACCTGGCGGTTCGGCGCCGAGTACGACCTGTGCAAGAACGTGACGGTTTTCGGCAACGTGGAAAACGCGTTTAACGAGCAGTACGAGGACGTGTCCGGCTACGGAACGCCGGGCCTGGCTGCTTACGCTGGGG
>JAUWQU010000108.1 GCA_030610965.1 Phycisphaerae bacterium | reverse complement strand
GATGCCCTCGGCGACCTCGACCTTCTTCTGATAAGGCGGATGCGCGAAGTGCGGCTGCACCCGCTCTGCGTCGGCCATGTTGTATAGCGGCTCAATCGGGCGCGGGCTCTTGCGCTTTTCCCGGCGGTGACGTTTGAGCTTGTAGGCCGCGTCTTCCTCTTGAATGTGTGCCGAATCCAGCAGGATGATCTGCGCTATCTCCGCCGTGGCGGGAGTGCAGTGAATCTTTCCGCGGAAGCCCTCCCGCACGAGCGTGGGCAGCAGCCCGCAGTGGTCGAGGTGGGCGTGGGTCAGCAGCACCGCGTCGATCTGGGAAGCCGGGAACGGGAACGGGTCCCAGTTCCGGCCGGCAAACTCGCGCTCCTGGTACAGGCCGCAATCCACGAGCACGCGCGATCCGTTGGTTTCGACGAGGAACCGCGAACCCGTGACGTTCTGGGCCGCGCCGAGAAAAGAAATCTTGATCTGCATGACCACCCTCTCCGGGGTTGGAGAAAACAAACGAGGCTCATCGCCTCAAAGCCGGAGGCGATTCTAACGGCCGGGGCGGGGACGTGTCAATTCAACCCTTGGCGCGGCCGGCCTCGATGGCACGCCGCAGCGAGCCCTTGCACGCGGCGAGGATCTTGCGTGCGGCGGGGTAGTCGACATCGCGGGCGTGCATGACTATCGCGGGCTTGAGTTCGCCGTTTGCGGCGGCGAGCCGTTTGCGTGCGGCAGGGCGGCCCAGGCCTGCCAGCTCCATCAGGATTCGCTCGGACCTGTCGCGGAGCTTGTCGTTGCTGGCTCGCAGGTCGACCATCAGGTTTCCGTGGACCTTGCCGGTGCGGATCATCGCGGCCGTCGTGAGCGTGTTGAGCACGAGCTTGGTGGCGGTGCCGGCCTTCATGCGTGTCGAGCCGGTGACCACCTCGGGCCCGACGACGGGGCAGATCACCACGTCGGCGGCGATGGCGTTTCGGGCCTCGGGCGAGCAGGTGACCAGCAGCGTCGCGGCGCCGATCCGGCGCGCCCGCGCCACGGCCCCGCGCACAAACGGCGTCACCCCGCACGCGGCTATGCCGCAGACCACGTCATCGGCGCGGACGCGGCGTTTGTCCAGTTCGGCCGCGCCGGCGGATGGGTCGTCCTCGGCGCCTTCGGCCGATCGCACCAGCGCCCGCCGGCCGCCGGCGATAACGCCCTGCACCGTCGACGGCTTCGTGCCGAATGTGGGCGGGCACTCGGATGCGTCCAGCACGCCAAGCCGGCCGCTCGTGCCGGCGCCGACGTAGAACAGCCGCCCGCCGCGCCGGAAACGCTCGACGATCACATCAACGGCCGCGGCGAGTTGGCGGCGCTGCTGAGAGACGGCTGGGGCCACGAGGGCGTCTTCGGCGGCGATAACGTCGACTATGCCCAGGCTGTCGAGCGTGTCGATGTCGGCGCTGCGGAGGTTGCGCTGCTCGGTGGTAAGTCCGGATCGGTCCTTCATTGTTCGGGCAACTCCAATGCTCGCGAGCCGGGCACGATCTTGCCGAGTACGGCCGCCCGGCGTGCGCCCGTGGCGGCGGGTGAGTTGTTAGGCCGCCCGTAGGCCGCCTCGACGGCCAGGATGGCCATCGCCAGTGCCTCCTTGGCTTCGGGGTCCAGGCCGACCTCGGCCGTGCTCAGAACCTTCGCCGGCGCCAGGTGCTCGGCGAGCATGGCCATCAGCGCGGAGTTCATCGCCCCGCCGCCGGAGACGAGCACCTCGTCGACAGGCCCCCCCAGCAGGCGTTGGAAGGCGTCGGCGATGCTCCCGGCCGTCAGGGCGGTGGCGGTCGCCAGGATGTCCGCGTCGCCGAGCTTGCGGGCCTGGCATGCGTGGTGGAACCGGTCCGCGTAGTCTCGGCCGCAGGCTTCTCGCCCGGTGCTCTTGGGCGGTTTGAGGGCGAAGTAGTCGTGCTTCATGTACTGGGCGAGCAGCTCGCGATCGACGGCGCCCTCGGCGGCCAGGGCGCCGTCGAGGTCGCAGCTAAGTTGCCCGTCGCTGACGATCTCGGCCAGGCGGTCGATGACCATGTTGCCCGGGCCCGTGTCGAACGCGACGATCTGCTCCGGCGCGGACGCCGCCGGGATGTAAGTTACGTTTGCGATCCCGCCGATATTGAGCATCGCCCGCGCGAGTTTGGCGTCGCTGAACAGTCGGTAGTCCACGTACCCCGCGAGCGGCGCGCCCTGCCCGCCGGCTGCGATGTCGCGCGGGCGGAAGTCCGCGACCGTCATTATTCCCGTCCGCTCGGCGATGATGCACGGCTCGCCGATCTGGAGTGTCGAGCGGAGCTTTCGCCGGCCAAAACGCCGGCCCTGAGGGATGTGCCAGACCGTGTGCCCGTGCGAGCCGACAAGGTCGATCGAGGCCAGTTCGACCTTGGCCCGCCTGGCGACGCGGACGACGGCGTCGGCGAGCAGTTCGCCCAGCACGAAGTTGAGATGGCAGAGATCGTCGATGCGGCAGGTCTCCGGCGAGCTCAGTGCCAGCAGGGCCTCGCGGATGTCGTTGGTGTACGGGCAGCACTCGAACGCCAGCAGCTTGATGCCATTGCTCGTGACATCAACCAGCGCCGCGTCGATGCCGTCACACGACGTGCCTGACATCAGGCCGACCGCGCGAACGTGCTCGGCGGGCGTTTCCTTGTCGTCAGCTTTCTGAATCATTGAAGAAAGCCTACCGCCGGGCGGGGTGCGACCCAACGAAAAAGAAGCGACCTCTCGCAGAGGGCCCAGAGGGCGCGGAGGTCAGAAGAAAGGAGAAACACAAGAAGAGGGAGAGGGATTACATGGATGCATTCATGCGTAGCAAGGCCCGTTCGCTTCGGCGAGCAGGTTTCCACGCTTCGAGCACCTTTCGCGGAAATACGCGCGGGATTTCGGCGCGGTCTGAAGGTTTAATAGATTCAGTCCAGGGCCAAGGCCCGGGTGCTTTCCAGTCCCAGTTGTCTGTCGATACGAGAGGAGCTGACATGCGGAACGTAAGTCGTCGCGATTTCCTGAAGTGCGCTGCCGCCGGCGCCGCGGCCGGGATGATGCCTCGTGGCCTCATGGGCGCCGCTGCCGGCGCCAAGGGCGCCAGGCCCAACATCGTGTACATCATGTCCGATGACCACGCCTCGCACGCCATCAGCGCCTACGGCAGCAAGATCAACAAGACTCCCAACATCGACCGCCTGGCCACTGAAGGCATGAAGCTCGACAACTGCTTCTGCACCAACAGCATCTGCGGGCCAAGCCGAGCCGTCATGCTGACCGGAAAGTACAGCCACAAGAACGGCTTCTACAACAACGGCAACCGGTTCGACGGCGCCCAGCCGACGGTCGCCAAGATGCTCCAGGCGGCCGGGTACCAGACGGCCATGGTCGGCAAATGGCACCTGGGGACCGACCCGACCGGCTTCGACTACTGGAACATCCTGCCGGGCCAGGGCGCCTACCACAACCCCTCGATGATCGACATGGGCAAGAAGGTCAAGCACACCGGCTACGTCACGGACATCATCACCGACATCTCCATGGACTGGCTCAAGAAGCGCGACAAGACCAAGCCGTTCTTCCTGGCCTATCACCACAAGGCCCCGCACCGCAACTGGCAGCCGGACGCCAAGCACGCCAAAATGTACGAGGATCAGGACATCCCCCTGCCGGAGACGTTCTGGGACGACTACTCCAACCGCAGCCAGGCAGCCACCGACGCCGAGATGCGTATGAGCCACCTGAGGAGTTTCGACCTCAAGAAGCCCATCCCAGCGGGGCTAAGCAAGAAGGAGGAGACCGTCTGGCGATACCAGCAGTACATCAAGGACTACCTCCGCGTCATCGCCTCGGTGGATGACAATATCGGGCGGTTCCTCAAGTTCCTCGACGACGAGGGCCTCACCGAGAACACCATCGTCATCTACACCTCCGACCAGGGCTTCTACCTCGGCGACCACAACTGGTTCGACAAGCGTTTCATGTACGAGCATTCGCTGCGGATGCCATTCCTCGTCCGCTATCCAGGCCACATCAAGCCCGGCAGCGTAAGCGACGACATCTGCGTGAACATCGACTTCGCCCCGACGTTCCTCGACTACGCCAATCAGCCCGCCGTCAAGGACATGGACGGCGCGAGCATGCGAGGCGTGCTCGAAGGCAAGGCCCCCGACGACTGGCGGACGTCGATGTATTACCATTACTACGAGTACCCGGCCGTGCATGCCGTCAAACGCCATTTCGGCGTGCGCAACAAGCGATACAAGCTCATCCACTTCTACTATGACATCGACGCGTGGGAGTTGTTCGACCTCGAGAAGGACCCCAACGAGATGAAGAGCGTCTACGGCGACCCGGCCTACGCGAAGGTCCAGGCCGAGATGCTGACCGAACTGGAGCGCCTCCAGGCCCAGTATGGCGACTCGCTGGAAAAGGCTCGCGAGAGGATCAAGCCGCGCAAGCCCCGCAGGCCCGCCAAGAAGGCCGCGAAACCCGCCCCGGCGGCGAAACCGTAGACGCCAGTCATCACATCGTCGAAGCCAGGCGGGCCAGATCGGGTCGGCCGGTGAGGTGGGCTTCAAGCGTTCGGCCCAGGAAGACCTGCCCGCCGTCGGCGAGGTCGGCGACGCGGTCGTCGACCACGATCTCCACGGCGGACTCACTCGTGCCGGCCTGGCGGGCCTGTGTTCGCACGGCCCGGGTCAGGTGCGCCACCGCGTACTCGTGCGCCTCGTCGAAGCTGACGAACCAGGGCGAGTCGGCCACGCCGCAGAGGCCGTAGTGGCCCTGATCGTTGGGCGCCAGCCGGACCCGTTTGCGAATGCACACGTTGCTCGTAATGGCGCCGATGGCGTTGGCCACGTCGGCATCCGGCGGAATCACCGCCTCGGTCTCGAGCAACTTCGCCGCGGCCGGCAGGAAGCAGTGAACCGGCGTGCCGATTCCGATGATAGGCCGTTTGAGGCGTATCCGCACCTGGTAGGCATCCGAGCCGCCGGACAGGGCGTTTTCGATTAGCGCCTCGGCCGGCGGCGAGCTGTCCAGCGTGTCCGGATCGACCTCGCCGTCCATCTGCTTTTTGAGAAGCTCCGTGGCGAGCATGCGGACGAATCGCTCCAGTCCCCGGGCGGCGAATGATTCGGCCTGCTCGTCGGCGAGGCGGGCGAAGACGGCGCACATCCTCTCGGCGGCGCCTGCGTCCCAGAGCCCCAGCGCCCCGGTGACGTGCAGCAGGTCCGTCGGCGTAAGCGCGGACCGCACGACGAGGTAGCTCGATTCGAGCCGCCCTGCCCGCAGGAACTCCCACGTGTGGCAGCCCGTCAGCGAGGCAAGCTCCTGGGCGCAGTGGGGCCTGCGGCGCAGCAGGTCGACGAGGCGCTGCTCGTCGTCGGTCAGCGTCAGGCCGTGGGCGTGCTCCTGCAGGGCCAGCATGTCCGCCCCGCGCGTCGAGTGTGAGAAGTAGTCGATGTGCCGCTCGATCCAATCCAGCGCCTCGATGCCGCCGCCATGGCGAGCCAGCAGCCAGGACACCGGCGCCACACGCCGCGGGCCGACGTGCAGCTTGCGACGGGCCAGCACGATGTGGCTGTCGCCGCCGAGGCCCAGCGTCCGCATGTCCAGGGCCTTTACGTGCGTCCGCCAGCCGCCGACCGAAGCGCCGTCGTCGCACGTTCGAACGATCCCGCCTTCCAGCGCGGCTGTGTCGGTCGTCGTGCCGCCGACGTCCACGACGATGGCGTCTTCAAGGCCCGTCAGGTAGCCTGCCCCCGCGACGCTGGCGGCCGGGCCGGAGAGGATTGTCTCGATGGGCTTCTGCCGCGCGATGCCCGCGCTCATCAGCGACCCGTCGGACCGCACGACCATTTGCGGCGCGTCGATGTCGCGTGCGGCCAGGCTGTCGCGGACCTCGTCCAGCAGCGCTTCCAACCGCGGGATTATGCGGGCGTTCAGCGCCGCGGTGGCGGCGCGGACGCGGTAGTTGAGGCCCTCGGACACATCGTGCCCGCACGTGACCGAAAGGCCCGTTTCCTCGCGGATGATCTCCTTGACCGCCAGCTCGTGGGCGGGGTTGTTGTGGCTGGCGTAACCGGTGACGGCGAAGGCGCCGACTTCCTGCTTATCGACCATCTCCCGCGCGACGCGGCGGACCTCGTCGGCGTCGATGGGTGCGAGCTGCGTGCCGTCGATCTCGAGCCGCCCCGCGATTACGGCGATGGGGCGATGGGTGATGTCCGGCGGCTCGAAGAGCCCGTAAGGGGGCATTATCAGCAGGGCGACTTTCTGGCCGAGGCCTTCGACGATGGCGGTGGTGGCCAGCGTCGTGGACACGGCCACCATGTCCACCTGTCGGAGCGTGTCGGCGTCGAGGCGGCCCAGGGCCTCGTCGATGCCGATGCCGAGGTCCCACCCTGTGGTCAGCGCCTTGGCCTTGCCTAGCACACGGCGCTCCGCGAAGTCGTACAGGACGGCGTCGGTGTAGGTGCCGCCCGCGTCGATGCCCAGCCCCAGCCGGACCGGGCGGGCCGCGGGCGCGCCGTCGTCGACGGGCTCGTCGAAGTGCAGCACCTGCCTTCGCTCGGCCGCCGCGGAGGCCTCCCATACGCCTGCGGCCTCGAGCCGCTTGGTCACCGCGTCGTAGACAGTAACGTGGTGCGGCTGGACGATGAGAATGTCGTCGTCGCTGGTGCGCTGCTTGACCAGCTTGACCAGCAGATCGTCGGTGCCCGTCAGCTCCTCGTACCGCCAGCCGAACTGTTGGGCCATGTCCGCGGCAATATCGGCGTAGCGGCGTTTCGCGTCGCCGGCGCCGGTGTCGATGAACGCCGCCCGCTGGTAGTTCCGCTGCCAACTCGTCAGGAAGTGGCGGATTGCCTCGGCGTTCTCGCGCCCGTGTTTGGCGACGAGGCGCTCGAACTCGGACTCCATCTCCGACGGCGACAAGGCCGCGGTGCCCTCGCCGCCGGCCGAGATTGGCCTGGCGTTTTCCTCGACCCACCCGGCCGAGATGTAGTACGTGCCAGGACACTTGGCGAACTGTTCCCTGTAGGCCTTGTCGGAGCCCAGGAACAGCGCGATGCAGTCGTTGACGCGAGGCAGGGCAAGCGGCAGGTTCCTCGCGTGCAGCCCGGCCGTGCCGAGACCGCACACGCCGTAGCCAATCGCGATCATGTCCGCGCGTAGCTGCCTGCTCGCCGCGTCGATCCGCTCCTGGAGCCGCTGCCGCAGTTCCATTGGCGTGCGGTGAAGCCCGCCGGGCAGGAACTCCAGAGAAACATCGATGCCGACGCGCTGCGCCGCCGCCTGAAGGTCCACGGCCAGCACGCCGCAGGCAATCACGTGTACTCGTTTCGGGTCGTCCACTACTTTGCTCTCGAACAGAAGGTCTTAGGTCGTAGGGCGCTGTCGCTCGTCATGTAATGGGTGCCATGCTTCCGTCTTCGGAAGCATGCTTTGCGGCGGCATGCTTCCCCAAAGCTGGAAGCATGGCACCCGACTCCTCTGCCAACGCCCATGCTGACAACAGCATAGCAGACCGGGCGGGAGTTGCGCGCGGTTTTCGTGCCATGACGGCGGCGTTCTGGCTGTGCCTGCTGCTGGTGCTCACGGCCTGGCTGCTGCCGGGGCCGGCCAACCATCCGCGATTCCGCGTGCCGGTCGAGCCGATCCTCTCGGCCGCGGCGGCGATAGGATATATTGGGCTGATTCAATGGCGACGACGGCGAGAGCACGGCGAGGAACAACAACAAGAAGAAGCATGAGAGGGGGATTACACGGATTAAAGGATTACACAGATAACAGCAGCTTTATCTTCTTCTTAATCCATGTAATCCTCTAATCTGTGTAATCCCCATCTAAAGCTGTTGTTGTTTCTTCTCCTCTGCGTTAGAACGTGCCTCTTTGCGTGAGGAAGGAGCCGACAATGTTGATAGCGACGTTCAACTGCAACTCCGTTCGCGCGCGGCTGGGGATCGTGCTGGACTGGCTGGCGGCCCACGAGCCGGACGTGCTGGCGCTTCAGGAGACCAAGTGCGTTGACGAACAGTTCCCGGCCGAGGCGTTCGAGGAGGCGGGATGGCGGGTAGTTTATCGCGGGCAGAAGTCCTACAACGGCGTGGCGCTTGTCAGCCGGGACGAACTCGCGGACGTGTCGTTCGGCCTGGGCGACGACGATGGCGAGTCCGGCCCGCGCCTGGCCCGCGGGCGGCTTGGCGACGTGACGATCCTTAACACCTACGTACCGCAGGGCTCGGAGATCGGCTCGGACAAGTTCCAGTTCAAGCTCGAGTGGTTCGCCCGCGTGCGGCGGTACCTGGAGGCGAACTTCGACGCCTCGGCCGACAAGCTGGTGTGGGTCGGCGACCTGAACGTCGCGCCCGAGGCGAAGGACGTGTACGATCCCAAGCGGATCTGGCCGCACGTCTGCTACTGCCAGGAGACGATCGACGCGTTTGCCGCGGTGGTCTCGTGGGGCTTGGAGGACATCTTCCGCAAGCACCTGCCCGACGAGGGCGTCTACACGTTCTGGGACTATCGGATGCCCATGGCCGCCCAGCGCAACCGGGGCTGGCGCATCGATCACGTCTGGGCGACGGCGCCGGCGGCGGCGGGTTCGAAGGAAGTCTTCGTGGACACCGAGCCCAGAATGGCGGAAAGGCCCAGCGATCACACGTTCGTCGGCGCGCGGTTTGAATGGTGATGGCGCCTGCGTCCGAGGATTTGCTGTCAAGGGGGCGCGATTGGTGATCGCACCCAGGGATTGCTATCCCTGGGC
>JAUWQU010000668.1 GCA_030610965.1 Phycisphaerae bacterium | reverse complement strand
GGCGTCGGCGTTACGATGGGAGCGGGCTTGACCTCGATCTCGACTTTGGGCGTCGGCGTGACGACGGGCTTGACCTCGACCTCGACCTTGGGTGTCGGCGTGACGACGGGCACGGGCTTAACTTCAACCTTGGGCGTCGGCGTCGGCGTGACGACTGGCGCGGGCTTGACCTCCGCCTTGGGTTTCGGCTTGACCAGCGGGGTCGGCCCCGGTGTGGTCCCGGCCGGGATTGCCGGCTTGATTGGCCGAACCGTGGGCTTCGGTGGCGCGGCCGGCGTCGGAATCGGCTTGATGCCGGGCTTCGGCGGCATTGGGACAGTGATGTTCTCGCCCAGAACGCGGATGTCGCTGGCCTCGACGACGTCGAGGCCGAGGTTCTTGTCGAACTTGGTCGAGCCGATGATACCAACGTACTTGCCGGCGCTAGCTTCGAGGTTGACCGAGCCGGTGACGCACTGCACGTAGGCGTTGATGAAGTACGTGGAGCGGTCGCGAACGATGTACCGCTTAGGCGCGGCCGGGGTGCCGGGGAACAGGTCGCTGGCCAGCAGGATGCCCTGTGCGGCGAACGACATAATCGGCCGGGCGGTGGGGCTCTCGGACTGGAGCTTCGCCTGGGCGAGCTTGAGTTCCTGCTCTCGCCGCTGTGCGTCACCGACGAGCTTGGTGACGTCGGCGAGGTCTTTTCGCCGCTGGATCTCTGTAGTGACCAGCGCGGTGCGCGCGTCGACATAGGGTTTGAGGTACGCGTTATCGCCGGTAACGTTGACGGCCCCATACGTGGCCAGGAGGGTGTCGTAGTTGCGCCGGTCCATGGGCTTCTTGAACTCGGCCAGCAGCAGTTTCTCGGCCGCGGCGAACCGTTCCATCCCGGCGGGGATTTTCACTTCGGACGCCGTGGGCGCCGGCTGGGTGCTGGGAGGAGTCACCACGGCGCGGGCGGCGTTGGGGTCCGGGGTGGGTATTACCGCGACGGAAACCGTGCCGCCAGCCCCGCCCGATGCGGTGCCGGAGCCCGAGCCGGCCGTGGCCGCTGGCGTTGTCGCACCGACCGGCTTGACGAACTGGGAAGAGATCCAGAAGTAAGCGCCCTTGGGCGGCTTGATCTGGTAGAACTCGCCGGATTCGCCGAGTATCGCGATCTTGTCGTTGGTGTTGAGCCTGGCCTGGAGCGTGAAGAAGTTGTCGCCGCGCAGCACGCCCGCGGCGCGGACCCAGACGTTGTTGCCCGTGACAGTTCCGGTCTTGCCTGTCGCGTCGGGCTTGACGTAGGTCTTGCTGACCACGCTGTAGCAGCCGGTGGGCGGCAGGATCTTGAACCAGTCGTCGAGTTTGTCCACAACTGTCACCCGCGCCGGCGTCGAGAGCTGAGCGCACGGGTATGCGCCGGGTCCGCCGGGTCCGCTGCGAACGTTGACGTCGGTGCCGGTGATGACGCCCTCGAAAGGCGCCGCCGAGGCGACTGACCAGGCGCAGAAGGCCACCGCCGTAGCTGTAATCCATCTTACCGCCTTTGTCTTCATGGCGGGCTCCTTGTGTCTAAGCAGAGATTGTCCCAGAACGATGAATCCTGATTACGCAACATAGCACACTACCAATTCTATACCCGGTTGTCAACAAAAGGGTTCGATTGCATCGGCTGGCGATTTCGACTGGCGGAACCGGTGGTTGCGGAAGGGCTCGTGGGGGGAGGGATCGGAAATCCCTGGCCCATGCTCGCCAAAGCCGGCGGGCCTCGAATAGCATTGGGTATGGAGTGGGGCTTGCGTCAGGAGGGCAGCAGGAGTGTAAACGTCGATCCGGAGCCCGGCGTGGACTCCACCGTGATCTCGCCCTTCAGCGATAGGACAATATCACGGCAGATCGCCAGGCCAAGGCCGTGCCCGCCGGGCTTGCCGTCCGGGCTCGGTTTGGTGGTGAAGCACGGCTCGAAGCTCTGTTTGAGGTTCTCGCGCGGAATGCCTACCCCGTTGTCGCTGACGCGGATCACCACCTCCGGCCCGGCAGGGGCTACGCTGATCTCGATCCGCCGCGGGCCGCTCTTTTCCAGCACGGCTGTGCGGGCGTTGAGCAGCAGGTTCATAAGCACTTGCTGGAGCTCGACCTTCCGCGTGACGATGGATATATCCGCCGGCGTGCGGAGGATTATCTCGATGGCGTCGCGTTTTGGGTCGCGGCCGATGGCGAGAAGCGTGTCGGTGATGAGCTGGCAGAGGTTCACGCGGACCGGCTCGCCGGATTCTTGGCGGGCCAGGCCGAGGATCGCCCGGCAGATGTCCGTCGCGCGCAGCCCGCCGTCGAAGGCTCGGCCGAGGGCCTTGGCGGTCATGGCCGGGTTTCGCTGGGCCATCTGGGCGTAACTGATGATCGGCGTGAGGATGTTGTTGAACTCGTGTGCGACCATGGCGGACATGGTCCCCAGGGATGCAAGGCGTTGTGAGCGAACGAGTTGCTGGCGGAGGGACTGGTTCTCGGCGGCAAGGTGCTCGAGACGCTCGGAGTGGGTGGCCCATCGGCTGCCTTCGTGGAGCTGTTCCCTGAAGGCCAGCTTTTCGGCCAGGAAGTGGTCCACCGCGTCGTGATGGGTATCGAGGTTCGCAGGTTGGTCCATATTTGCTACCGAAGCCCTTGCCAAGAACCGCACTGGCCGCTATGAACGAGAACCGGTCGCGAAGTGTTCACAGCTAAGTATCGGCGGATACTGCCCTGAACTTGAGTCAGGCGAAAATCATGGAGCCAAACATCCAACTGCGTATACTGCTTGACCTTGCCGACCAGTTCGGCCTGGAGGTGAGGCGAGTGCCAAAGGCCGCCACCGGGTCGGGCCACCCCGGTGGGGCGATGGTGCGGCTGAAGGGCCGGGAAATACTGTTCCTCGATCCGACCGCAAACGTCAGCGATCAGGTGGGCGTGGTGGCGGCCTCGCTGCGAGGCCGCCCCGCGATCGAGGGCCGCTTCCTGCCGCCGGAAATCCGCGAGCTTATCGACAACGCCGACGATGGGTCTTAGGCCGCCAGTGAAACCCGTAGCGCGTGTAAGGCCGGTTCTTGTACACGTTCTTAGCGAGGGGTCTTGGCCTGCGGGGTTTTTGGCCTTTCCCCGAGCCGTCCCGGCCGGTAGGATTTGGCCTCGGGCCAAGG
>JAUWQU010000072.1 GCA_030610965.1 Phycisphaerae bacterium | reverse complement strand
GTGCCGACCATCGACGGCACGAGCACGGTTACAGTCCCGGCCGGCACCGCGAGCGGGCGGAAGCTGCGCCTTCGCGGCAAGGGCGTGCGTCGCGCCTCGGCCGAGCCTGGCGACCAGTACGTCGTGATACAGATCGTGCCGCCGCCCAGCCCTGGCGAGCGGGAGAAGAAACTCCTGACCGAATTGCAGGGCCTGCTGGCCCACGATCCGAGAGCGAAGTGCTTGTGGCGATAGAAACCAACATAACTTCCCGCTCCGTGAGCTTCATCCTCGTGATTGTCCTCCTGACCGCTATCTGCGTCGGGCAGGGGGCGATGATGTTCATCACCATTGAGGCGGCGACAGCGGCCAACGACCAGGCAGACCGCAATGTGTTTGCTCGGCTGGCCTGGATGTCGCTGGTGCTGCTGTGCCTGTCACTGATAATGACGTTTTGGGTCTTGCTGCGATATGTCCGCCAACGAATGCGGGACACCCAGCCCCCCCACGAACCGTCGAAGTACATCAACGCGTGGGAACTGGCCGGCAAGCGATTCCAACTAAACGAGGACAACGAACCCGAAGACCCCGACTACCTCCCCGACGACGGGGAAGACGAAGAGGACGAAGACGACGAGGATTCCCGCCCCCGGGACAGATGGCGATAGGGCGGCACGCCGGCAGAATTGCGATTCACCCCGGAATCAGGAATCCGAAATCATTCGGAAACCGTTGACTCAGGTCTGCCCGAAACTCGGCCTCGACAGCTTCGCATAGGTGCCCTTGCCCGCTTTCCCGAAGCCATGCACTGACTTCTCCCCAGAACTCCCGCTTGTCCTCCAAGAGAACCGATTCACCAGGCTTTGCGTACATCCACCGCCGGTCTTCGCTGGTCAACAAGAATGCTGGAGAGGCGTGTCCCGTCGAGGTATGGCTGTACAGCTTCGGGAAGCGGTAGACGGGACGGAACTTCTCTTCGTAGAAGGCGCGTTCGGATACGCTATGCAGGACTTGGTCGATCCAGACGCTCCAGAAAAGCCCCGAACAAAGCTGGGCCTGTTTGTCTGAAGGGCAGAACCCAGAGATGGCTTCGCCGATCTGGCATTGGCACCATCCATCTTCCCATGCGTTGCCTAGCCGGAACATGGCCTCCCGCAGATTCTCAATGTTTTGGCACCACGCTCGCATGGCCGCTGATGGAAAAGGCATTGCCACGTCTCCCATTAAGCACCCTCGCCAAGTCCCTGCTTATCGTCTGCTGCGGAGTCCTCAACGTCTTCTGCCATTGCACGCTTTGCTTTTCTCAGCAGGCAGAGATCATGGACGGCTCGAAAAGAAGTCCTCAAGCGATGTTCAACCCAGTTCTTCTTGTCAGCATGAAGAAAGCCTGCGTCATATGCGATCAGATCATCGAGCGGAACCGCATCCGGGTCCGGCTTGCAGCCCAACACCGCCGTAAGGGCCTCATCGAAATCACTCTGATCAAGACTGCGTTGTCCCCGACCATGGACTGCTTCGCTGGCAGCAGCGGCGGCAGCACCGGCAGCAGCGGCAGCAGCAGCAGCGGCAGCCGTGCCCAGACCTCGATGTCTATAACTTTCACTCTTCATGACCCATCAGTCCTTTCAGTCGCTGCATCGCTCTCGAAAACCTGGCTCGACATGCTTCCTCGCTGATCCCGTAGGCTTCAGCAATCTCAACATAGGATTGTCCCTTCACACGCCTGCGCTCAATGATGTCCCGGTCCTGTTCCGGCAGCTCAAGGAATGCCTCTCTGAACCGCCGGTCCAACCATTGGATGAAGTCCAATCTCTCCACTAGCCAGGCGGGGTCTTGTCCCGGTGTCTCCTCTCGCCTGCGGGCAGCCTCCCTCCCCAAGTCCTCCGTCTGTTGCTGCCTCCGGCTGTGTCGTTCTAACCACGTCCACAGCTTGTTTTTCAGGCTCTTGGCAAGGTATGTGTGGAAAAGGGCCCCTCGGCCCGAGCGGTACCCCTTGGCGACAGCCCTAAAGACTTTGTCGAACAGGTTGTCGAACTCGTCCAAGTGGCGATCAAAAAGACGTCTGTCGACAGGGAACCCAGGAGGAAACCGGCGGGCATGGAACTGGCCCAGAACTCGCCTGTAGATTTCCCAGGGGAATGCATTATCGCCTACCTCCTGGTACCGTAGAATCGAATGCTCGTCGCTCATCAGACGTTTCCCATGGCCAAGCCGCGATTCCAGGGCTATTAGTCCAGTCGTGTCCTACCCGCCAAGAACATATACCACCGTTCCGTCCATTCGTGACAAGGGAAATTCTCGCGAGAAACTCTGCAACACGATGCGCCGGCGGCGGTATGTCACTGACAGAAGGGAAACGGCAAAGTTACACCAGCAAAGAAAGGACACTGTTATGAAGACGGCTATCTGGTTCGCGTTGATCGGTTGGTGGGCCGGCACGGCTTGGCTGGCGATTGCGGTGGCGTTCTGCGCAACGATCTTCCTCTTGCCAATTGGCTGGCCGATGCTGAAGGCGGTGCCGCAGGTCTTCTTTGGCCCGGACTGATGCTGCCTAACGGCCGGGCCGGAGCATCGGAAAGCGGCCCGAGTGACGGTTGCTGATTCGGTGGGTCTTTCAGAACGCAGCATGTCACAGGAGATTCTAAATTGAACGACTTACGCTTGCACGATATTGACCATGAGGACTACGCCGCGGCCAGCCAGCAGAGTCTGGTGGACGCGAACCTGACCGACGCAGCCAAGGCATCCCGCGACCGCGCGATGATGGCCTTGACCCCGGCCGTGGGCCGGCGGATGGTCGCCACCTTCCTGGGCCGCGACGACTATGAGAAAGTCGAGAGGCGATTGCCGACCCCGCTGGGCGGCATCATGATGGAGTGTCTGCCGGAGTACGTCCATGGCCGTGGCGGGCAGATCGCATGGAGCATCCGGCTGAGCCGGCAGGGCGGGGTCATCAATCCCACCCTGTTCTCGGTACGGGCCGATGGCCGGGATCGCCTGATCTTGCTCGACGGCTACTTGTTCATTCAATTCGCCGAAGAACTCGTGGTCATCTCCGCCGATTGGGACTGCACAGACGGAAGCATTACCGCCTGTGTACGGTCCAACGTTAGTTCAGGGGCATTTCTCAACGCCTGGGAGCGGTACGCGCAAGGGCACAACTACTTCCGCGGACGGGCATTCTTTGCCGACGGCAAGGAAGTCCAGCAGGAGCGGGCTTACGGCTGGGACGACATCTTGCTGCCGGATGCCACGAAACAGCTCATTCGCCGGCACGTGGATGGGTTCCTGGCGAACCGCCTTCGGCTGCGGGGGCTGGGAGTCAAGATGCGGCGGGGCCTGATCTTGACCGGCCCGCCCGGAACCGGCAAGACGCTGTTGGGCAAGGTGCTGGCCCACACGTTGAGGGGTGTGTCTTTCATATGGGTGGCCCCCAGGCACATCCCCAACGCCCGGTCCTTCAACGGAATCATCGAATTGGCGCGGTTCGTCGCCCCCACGGTGGTCTTTCTGGAGGACTTGGACCTGTTCGCCGAGGAGCGGGATCGCAACGGCTGGGCCGGACTGGGCGAATTGATGCAGCAGTTAGATGGTGCCGTGGACAACGAGGACATCATCTGCATCGCCACGACCAACCGCCTGGAGGTGATCGAGAAGGCCCTGCGCAACCGTCCCGGGCGGTTTGACCGAGTGGTGAAGTTCGAGGCCATGGACGCGGCCTGCCGCCGACAGTTCCTGGTCAAGCTGCTGGCCAAAGCGGTAATCCACCCGCAGGACGCCGAGTACCTGGCTGAGGCAACGGATGGCTATACCGGCGCACAGATCGAGGAGCTCACGAATACGCTGTACATCCTGGCCGCCGAGGCGGAAAACGCGTGGGCTGGGGCGAATGTGAGCGGGGAGGCGGCCGGTCTTCGGGGCGCCGTCGGCCGAGGCGACGGGCAAGAGATATCCATCACGCGGCAATTCATCGATACGGCCCTGGCGGAGCTGCAGGTTGAGCGAAAAACTCGGCTGGGGTTTCAGGTGGCGTGACCGCCGCAGACACGCTTACGGGAGACGTTACTATGGGCGAATCAGACGACAGCAATTGCGGGGAGACGCCACCCAGGCGGTGGTCATGGGTAGGGTTGTGGTGGGTCCTATATCTCACCGGGATCATCTTGGGCCTGGCGATGAAGCCGCCCGAGGCCAAGACACCACCGGTCAGCATGCTCGCCGCAAGCGAGCCCGCAAGCCAGGGGGTAATCGTCTACCGAGTACCGAGCGCGGAATTGCTGCCGGCGCGGCCGATAGTTATCGGTGGTCCAGAGCAGGTGCCAGCAGCGCCGGCTGAGCTGCAGGAAGACCCCCGTGCCGCAGGGTCGGCCGGTCAGCCGAAAGAGAAACCCCCGACCTTCGGTGAGGCTCTGCCTGGCCTGCTCATGCTGACCGGTTTGACGATGTTTTTCCTGAGCGTGCGAGGCAAGCCTCGGACTGTTGGCACGGCTTATCTGCTGTGGTTCTTGAGCGGCCTGGGCTGCCTTGGCCTGCATCGCTTCTATTGCCGGCGATACGGCACGGGCGTAGTATGGCTCTTCACCGCCGGAGTCTTCCTCATCGGAGGCATCGTAGACGCCTTTACGATTCCCCGAATGGTCGAGGAAGCAAACGGGAACGGCCTGGAACCAATAAGACGCTCGGAAGGTCTTGCCAGCGGAACCCAGGCAAAGCCAGGCGTGGACCTGACATCCGCCGCCGTGGGTGGTATGCTTGGTTATTGGCTGGGACGGAAGAAGTAGTTCGTGGGCATAGATACCCGATAGAGATAACATTGATGCGGCCTTGGTTGAGTTGCAGCAACGCAAGGCTGGGGTTTCACGTGGCCTGGAAATTGCGATAGACCTGGTGAGGAGCCAACAATGAACTTGGTGATGAGCTTTCGGAACTTGCCGGTTGAGGGTGTAGAAGATCTGCTCGCTAGGTTCGACCAAGAAGACATTGGCGGGCCGGAGTACTTCGACCATGAGCCTATAACATGCCCCGACGTGGTCTGCCTTGAAGACCTTGCAGTGACGCTTCTCGTAAACTCGCGCGCCGACTTGAGGGCCGCCAGGAGCATTGTCCAACATGTCCATGAGATCGATCTGTCGCAGTTACCCAATATCTCCCTCCAAGATACGTCCCCTCAGCAAAGAGATCAGGTTGCAGCTTTTCTTGCCGCAATGTCCGCATGGGAAGGATTCGCGGCAGCCCGGGCAACCAAGCTTCTTCACAAGAAACGCCCGAAGCTGGTTCCCATCTTGGACAACCGAGCGATATTCGGTGCTTACATGAACGACCACTGGCCACAGGAGCAAGCACCCGGGGAGGGCGTTGAGGACCATGAGTCGATACTACAAGCGATTGAGAGTATCTGGAAGGACCTGACTCGCCCTAATAACCAGGCGACATGGGAAGCCCTCACGCAGTTGCGTCCTCGCCGAACGCGTATTCAATTATTCGATAACGTTTGGTGGACTTTCTTCAAGGACCAAGGACATTGAGAAGAAGCGGCACAAGGGGCTTGCTGGCAGCAAAATCGTTTGACATGCAGGGACCAACAAGAAAGAGGAGTTCGATATATGGTCGAAGATGATTTCTCGGAAGTGGACCCTGGCCTTAGAAACGTGGAACGCGGTCCCATCAAATCGGAAGACAAAGGCAAGCGAGTACGGTTCTTCGAGAGGCTTGGTAATCAATGGATGACGGTTCTGAAGGTCCTTTCGGGGCAAGAGTACTCGGAATTGTTCCGGGACTCAGAAGTCGATTCCGTGGGTCCAGGCATCGGGTTTGATAATGAGTATTTCCTAGCTGAAGACGCAGCGGGAAAGCGCCACATCTTGGCCTGCAATGACGACTGGCAAAAGGGCGTTCCCACGTGACCCGGATGCTCAGTCTGAATCCCCGTCAATTCAGAACCACCGCGCTAAGGCGACCTGTCAACCGTTCGGCGGCGGAAGAGGCGGACTTCGTTGGGGTGGAGCGTTAGCTTGAGGGTTTTGGCGGGCTGGTAAACCATGTCGTCCTGGTCCATCTGTCGCGTTCGCCAGTAAATGGGGCCCAGGCCATTGGCTGGGGCGGACCATGTGGTGGTCCGGCGGCACGAGACGACCAGGACGTTGCCGCTTTGTCGCGTGATTACCAGCGGGCAGTTGGAGAGGCTGGCGTAGATCGCGCCGGACGCAGCGGCGACGACCGCGCCCGCGGCCAACAAACGCCAGGCCGGGCGGCGGACGAGCAGCGTCGCGCCCATCGCCACCAGCATCAGAAGCGCCACAATGAATGCGTTTCGCGCGGCCCACGTCGGCCAGCGGGGCAGGTCCTCGATGTAGTCGTCATACGCCGGCGGGTCAACAAGCAGGTTGCGGGCGGCCTCGACGGCGCCGACGTTGTCCGTCTCGGCCGTCACGGTTTGCTGGAGGACAACCGCCGCCGTCGGCGAGGCCTCAGCCAGCAGGCGGACGACATAGGTTTGGCGGACGGACACCATCGGCAGCAGCACGCGAAAGCTGCCGCGTGTGCCGGGGGCGATGGAGGCCTCGTAGAACATTGTCGGCCCGCCGGCGGAGCGGCGAAGGGACAGGGCCCTGGCCGCAGCCGGCAACTGGCCATTGGCGTCGGCGATGGTAAGCTCGGCCGGGGTGAAGCCCTCGGGCGTGACGGCCTCGCCGGGCACCGGAGCCAGGCGGATCTCGACGGCAGCCTGCGACGCCGTCGCGACGAAGAGTGATAGCAGGATGGTGAGGGCGACACGAGCAAGGAATCGGCTGGCGCTATCCAATGGCCGTGAGCTAAGGCTTTCCTGGGAGACGGTGGGATTCATGTTCGGCGGAGGGGTCATTGGCTTCCCCCGGCCGAGTCTATCAGGCGGCGGGCTCGGAGCACTTCGCCGACGGACCATGCCTGGGCGATGCACCCGCGCGGGCCGTGAGGCTCGTCGCCGTCGAGTATCTCGCTGATGTACCCGACGCCGGCGCTGCGAATGTGTTGGTCGAACCCGTCGAGCCACTTGCTCGCCTGGGCCAGGGCGAAGGGCTTGAAGTCCTCGACCTTGAGGTAGGCCTCGATGAGCGGCCCGATCAGCCAGGCCCAGACCGTGCCCTGGTGGTAAGCCCGGTCGCGGGACTCCCACGATCCGCCGTATCGGCGGCGATACCGGGGGTCCGCCGGACCCAGCGTCCGCAGGCCCATGGGCGTAAGGAGGTGCTCGGTTACAATTCCGACCACCGCCTCCTGGCTCTCTGCCGGCAGGGGGCTGTGCGGCAGCGATACGGCCAGGATCTGATTTGGCCTGATCGTCGCGTCAGCCTGGCCGTCGTGCAGGCAGTCGTAGAGGTAGCCGCCCCGGTCGCACCAGAACGCCTTGTTGAAGGCCTGGGCGATTATCTCGGCCCGGCCTGCCATATACTCGGCAAGTTGCGGGTCGATCTCGCGGCATCGCTGGGCCAGGATGCGGTGGGCGCTGTGCCACAGCGCGTTGATCTCCACGCACTTGCCGTGCCGCGGCGTGATAGCCTCGTCACCGAGCTTGACGTCCATCCAGGTGAGTTGCGTGTTGTAGCTGCCGCCGGTCAGCAGCCCGTCGGCGTCGGCGTGGATGTCGAACCGCGTGCCCTCCTGGTAGCTGTGCAGGATTTTCTGAATGGCCGGCATGAGCGTCTGACGCCAGAAGGCCATGTCGCCGGTGGCCTCGACGTATCGCTCTGCCGCGATGATGAACCACAGCGACGCGTCGATGGAATTGTAGTGCGCCAGCGTCGAGTAGTCGTCGAAGCGATTCGGCACCATGCCTTCGGAGATGTTCTCTGCGAAGGTGCGGAATACCTCGCGTGCCTGGGCGTAGCGTCTGGTGCATAGCAGCAGGCCGGGCAGCGCTATGAAGGCGTCGCGGCCCCAGTCGGCGAACCAGTGAACCCCGCCCAGGAGCGCCCACGACGGGGGGAGGTTGGGGAAATGCCTTCGGACCACGAACGCGTCGCTCGCGACGGCGAGGTGTCGGCTGAGCTCGTCGGCGTCGGGGCCCAGGCCGGCGGTCAGTTCTTCCATTCGCGCGCGGCGCAGGCTGACGGTGTCGTCGAAGTCCACCTGTCGCGGGTCGCTCAGGCTGGCGGTGAACTGTCCCGGCTCGCCATCGGCGAGTTGCAGGACAAAGCATCCTGGTGCGTAGAGGTCTTCGTCGGCGTCCTGCCCCCGGGAGAGGTCCACGCGATAGTGGAAGCGATACCACCATTGCGGGCTCGGCTCGAACGCGGCGCCGCGGGCGGCCAGGTACAGGGGCGGCGCCGGGCGCATGCGGTCGTGTACGACGGCGCCGGCGCCGGTGAGTTCGAAGGTCAACTGGTGCGGATCGTGGGCCTTGCGGAGGTTGTGAAAGTCGCGAAGGGCCACGAACGGGCGGACCCGCAACTCGCCCGACCCGCCGGAAAGTCGATATCGCACCGCCACCGCGTTGGCGGCCTCGGCAAGGACGATCTCTTTTGTCAGCGTCATGCCGGCCAAGCGGTAGACAAACCGCGGCGCGACGTCGTTGACGAACTCCTGAAGGCAGCTTGCGCCGCGGGGATGGATGGCGTTTGGAAATTCGAAGGTCGACAGGTCGTAGGTTTTCTGGCCGACGGTAAGCTGCTCGTGAAGCTGACTCAGTGCCGTCAGCCTTCCGACGGGCGGCTTGGTAGCGCCGACCAGCAGCGCATGGTATCGCCGCGTGTTGCACCCGGTGACGGACTGCGAGGCGTACGCGCCGATCTGGTTTGCCGTAAGCCACTCGGCCTCCATGAGGTCGTTGATGTCCACGCCGGCGCACGGGATGACAATCGGCGGGGGCATTGCCGAACCGGATTTTCCTGATGCCATGATAAACGCTCCGGCTATACGTATCGGCTCAGTAGCGATTCGCGGTTTGGCAAATCCGTTTGCCGCGTCGGCGCATGATCGCTTCGGAGGCCGTAATGCCCGTGATTCGACGGACATAGCCGCATCGGAGGAGAACTCTGCAACGGAGAACTGTCTAGCGAGGGTCCCAGTACTTGGCGCAGCTTTCGGGGTTGTTCGGGTGGATGTCGTCGGGGCGCATCAGATGGACGGTGCCGTCCGTGAAAAGCACGTTGGCCTTGCGCATGTGCCGGGCGAACTTCAGTGGGCCGGTGGGGTCGTTGGGGTCCGGCTGCCATCTTTCGTTGAGCTGGTTTGCGCGGTCGCCGGTCTCGTCGTACTGCGACCCGGCCGCCGTTACAAAGTCGTAGTCCATGAGGAGAATCTTGTTGCCTTCGCCGGGCTCGATCTGGTCGGCGACCGTGTTGATCCCGTAACTGGCGACTCCTTTGCCGGGGATCTCCACGGTTTCGCCCCTCTTGTGCATGGTGTCCGCGATAAGGATCTTCTTGCCGGGCCCATTGCCGTGGATAAGGTTGTGGGTGTACACGGTGTAGCCGGGCACGACGGTTATCTTGACGTTTACGCCGTCGGTCTCGATCAGATAGTTGACATCCCAGAAGTCCATGTCCCCGCCGCCCCGCCAGGCGTTATCCTCCAGCATGTAGTAGTAGGAGCCGGGATTGTTGTCGGGCTTGTAGCCGGTGTAGTTGTAGCCCTTGCCCTTGCCGGCGTTGAGGAAGTCCGCGTACTGGGTCTGCGAGAGCTTCCAGACAAAGGGGCTGTCACTCTCGCTGAGCGCCATCGCCCCCTGGTAGGTCCCGCCGACGTAGACTTCGTTGTAGTACTGGTCCAGCGAGGCCTGCTCCATG
>JAUWQU010000697.1 GCA_030610965.1 Phycisphaerae bacterium | reverse complement strand
ACCTTCGCTACAGCGGCTGGAAGGTGGCGAAGTAGATTCGGGGAAGGTAATAGGTAGTAGGTAGTAGGGAACAGAAAAAGAAACAGAGGCAACAGCAGCAGCAGAAGAATCCAAGGAAAGGGGTCCGGCGCGCCCCCTTTGACGCGTCGCCAACGGCTATCGGCCGGCGGTTTAATTGCTGCCGTCCGACAAAGGAAGTGAGGACGGGAAATGGGCAAGGGCAATCGGTTTGCGGGTTTGCGGTTGGCGTTCGTGGTGGGAACGCTCGTGCCCGAGCCGACGACGGTCTGCCTGCTGCTCATGGGCAGTTTCACGCTGATTCGCCGCAGGCGGCGCTGAATCTCCAGACCGAAAGCCGATTCGCATCCCTTGCGCCGGCGGATCCGCCTTCGCGGCCGCGGGGGCTATTGCCTTGGCCTTGCCTTTGGGGTATCCTCGTGCGCTGTCAAACGGGTTTTGCCTGCATGATTCGAGGATGACGAGTATGGGCAATCTGACGCGCACGGCTTTGGCGATCGACGTGGACCTGCTGGCGAAGTTCGATGCCTGGATGGCCGACCGGGGGTACACCAACCGCTCCGAGGCGATGCGGGATATGATCCGCGCGGCGCTGGTCGAGCAGGAGTGGGCCAATCCCAAGGCCAGGATGGTGGCCGTGGTCAGCGTGATATTCGACCACGCCTCCCACGACCTGGCCCAGGAGGTAACCGAGATCCAGCACAAGGACCACCGCTGCATCCTGTGCAGCCAGCACATCCACCTCGACCACCACAACTGCCTCGAGGTCATCCTGATGCAGGGCCCGGCCCAGCAGCTTCGGCGCGTGGCCAACGCCATCGTGGCCACCCGCGGCGTGAAGGCGGGCAAGCTGACGCTGCTCAGCCCGAACGTCTGATTACTGAACCCGGCATTGCTTCCGGGCGCGGGCGGGGGTATAAGAAAACGGTGTTCATCAGTCAGCGGGATTGACGTACGGCTCGACAATTCATGGAAGGAGCGCAGGGCAATGTACGGAAAAGGGCGAAAGAATGGTGTGGTTCGGTTCTCTGTTCAGGCTAACGGCGGCGCCAAGAACGTGGCGGTGGTCGGTACGTTCAGCGATTGGACGCCAGGCCGCATGCGCAAGCAGAAGGATGGCTCGTTCGTCGCCAGCGTCGAGGCCCAGCCGGGCAACCACGAGTACAAGTTCATCATCGAGGGCGACTGGGTGGTGGACCCCGACAACGGCGCATGGGCGCTGAACCCCTACGGGACGCTGAATTCCGTGGCCGTCGTCGAGGGGTAAGGCGCCGCGTGCGTTCGGAGTGTGCCCGTAAGGGCATATTCTATGACGCCTGCTCCTCGAACAACGCCTCAAGGCGTCACTGCAAACGGCTCAGCCCTCGCGGACGTGGTGTATCCGCAGGATGGCGGGCCAGAGGCCGGTGATCTGCTCGCGGGGGACTGCCTGGGACGGATAGGCCTGGTTTAGCGGCTGGAGGCGGATCGACTGCTCCTCGTCCATGTATATCCTCTTGAACGTCGTGCCCTCTCCCTCCTCGAATCGCACGAAGCAGTCGTCGCCGCTGCGGGCCGGCGTGTTCGGCGAGAATACCACGATGTCCCTCTGGCGGTAGTCCGGCTCCATCGAGTCGCCCACCACGCGGGCCGCGAAGGCCTGTGGGTCGTGAACGTCCGGGCAGCGGATATACTCCTCCGCCACGCCGGGGGGATAGTCCAGGTCGGTGAAGTTGTGGGGATACCCGGCCGAGACGCTGTTGATGATCGGCACGACTCCGCCGATGGAAATGCCCGCGCCGGCGGGGTCCTGGTGCGCTGACGGGCCATCGAAGTCGTCGATGTCGATGTCGGTGTCAGAAATCTCGCCCGAGCCGCGGCGCAGGTCGCGCACGACGCCCCGGAGCTTGTGGACCTCCGCCTCGTAGAGTTCATACCGTTCGCGAACGTCCGACGGCGTGCGGACCAGGTGCGCCAGTTTCACCAACTCGCCCGGGCGAAAGCTCATCGCCCGCTCCAGCGACCGCAGCACGCCATCAGATGGTGGGTTCTTGGCTCGGCCGGTCTCGATGTTCGACAGGTACGGCTTGGATATTTCTACCTGCGCGGCGACGATTTCCTGGGTCAAGCCCAGTTCCTCCCGCCGACTTCGCACGATGGAACCCAAGCTCATGGCTCATCTCCCGAATTGGCGCCCTTGCCTATATGAATTATGACACTCGCAGGAGAATATGGCAAGTGGTATACAATAAGAATCAATAAAAAAGTTTCCCAGAAATCACTTGACAGATGAAGTTATATGAATAGAATACACAGGCGTCATTGAGCAAGTCCGTGGGGAGGTACTGAAGCCCAGGGATAGCAATCCCTGGGTGGTCCCGGATGCAAGCGCGTGGGCCAGGGGTTGGTTTCCCAAGTTGCGAACCGGTATCGCCAAAGCGAGCAGGCCTCATAAACTTCTGCAAACACAATTCTTAGGGTCGCGTGAACAACTCCATGGTTCGCGCCTATTTCCCGAGATTCCCATCATTGTCGAACGTGAATCGCACCAGGTAGAGTTTTCGTCTTTGGCGACATTCGGGGGAGTAAAGGTCGTGCAGGGCGGCTTTAAGGGCCTGTAAATCCGCAAATCCATCGGCTTTTGCGTCGGCGTCGGTCAGGTCGCCGAATTCAACGGGCCTCGCCTCGTCGATGTGGACCTTGCCCAGTCCGGGGACTGTATGGAGGCTTCCGGGGCGAACCATGCGTCGCAGCCAGTAGCGAAGCGTGGTGGTCTTTTCGCCTGAACGGATGGCCTCGAAGAACACCTTTTTCATCAGGAGCATTCCAATGACCTCAGTTGTCGAGACCCTCGGCTGGTCTGTCCGCGTCGATGCCCGCATCCGCCGCCCGATCCCGGCTACCGCCGACGCGGGGGCGGTCGCGGCCATGTTCGGCCTGAGCGGTTGCCAGGAAGAGACGTTGTACGACCAGTTCCCCCTAGATATCAAGCCCGGGATGATAGTCGTCGTCACGGGGCCCTCGGGGGCAGG
>JAUWQU010000379.1 GCA_030610965.1 Phycisphaerae bacterium | reverse complement strand
AACACCGGAAGAAGAAGGCCGCCAAGGCCGATGGCCAGTGCGTCCAGACGTTCGTGTCCGATGAATGGACGTTGGAGTATGACCTTGCGCTTGGCCCCAAACGCGATGGCAAGTTTCCAGGCGGACTGGCCAAAGAAGTGTTCATATCAGCCTGGCTTGCGGACAAAGACAACGCCAAGAATGCGAGCGACAAAGACATCGACGTTGAGTATCAGGAGGCACTGACCGCGTTCGATGAGCTTGAAAGCCGCGCGGAGCCTAGAGATGACTGCGATTCTGCGGAAGTCCTTGCGTCGCACGTCTATGCCACGTTCCTCAAATCGGGCGTGTCGAAACCCATTGCTGCCCAGTACCTGGCCGAGTGCCTGCAACGGCAGGCGGATAAGAATAGGCTGACGCCGGAGGTTCTTCGCGAATGCTTGCCCCTTTACCTGGTCAAGGGCATTGAGTACGTCACCAGGGGGCGAGCTGCCAAGGATGCCTCATCGAATACGGAAGGGGGGAATCAATGAAGGATGCCGACAGATTCACGCCTCCCGACATCAAGGACGAAGACATCGTCTGGGCCGCCGATCTGCTCGGCCTTCCAGATAAGGCGTTTCATGGGAAGGATGGCGATAACCCGCGCCAAGAGGTTCTCAAGTCCATGCAGACCACGGACGTGGCGGCTTGTCCGGGAAGTGGCAAGACTACGCTGCTCGTGGCGAAGTTGGCTATTCTTGCGAATAAGTGGCGATATCGCACACGCGGGATATGCGTGCTTTCCCACACCAACGCGGCACGCCACGAAATCGAGAACCGACTCGGGAACACCGGTCCCGGCCGACGCCTGCTGTCCTATCCCCACTTCGTGGGGACTATTCACGGGTTCGTGAACCAGTTCCTGGCTTTGCCATGGTTGCGCTCTCAGGGCCATCGTGCGATTCAATTCAGCACAGAAATATCGGGCAGTAAGCTGTGGCGATTGAGCGGGCACGGAAGCAGGATAATCAGATACCTTAAGAATAGCTTCGGCAATCCGAGTGATCGCGAGCCTGCGCTTAGGTACGCGCATTATGTAAACCAAGATAGGGATATCTGTCTCGAAGCAGGTAACGCGCACAAGGTCTTGAGAAGAACAGGCAGATCCAGCACTTTTGCCTCCGTCGACGATTGGAAGGCTCAGATTCTCGACGACGGGTACGCCGCCTATGAAGACACTTTTGCTTATGGATCCTGTGCGATGCAGATAGGTCCGTGGCTGTGTGGCTCAATTCGGGATCGTTTTCCTGTCCTGTTCATCGACGAGGCCCAAGACAACAATCAAACTCAGTCGGCGATTCTCCACAAGATATTCATGGAGGGCGATGCCCCGGTAATCCGGCAGCGCTTCGGTGACGCGAATCAGGCGATTTACGGCTGGTTTGGAGAGAAGGGGGCTACCGAGCATGCTTTTCCCGACAAGAAAGCAATTGCCGAGTTGCCCGACAGCCACCGTTTTGGGCAGGCGATAGCGGACCTTGCCGACCCACTCGGCCTGAATCCCTATAGAATGAAGGGACTCGGGCCAAAGCCGCTTGTGGCGGGCAACGCATTTCCGGCCGGGCACACGATATTCGTTTTCAGTGAAGCTGACATGGGCAAGGTCCTGGGCGCCTACGCCAGATTGCTGCTCGACACATTTGACGAGGACGCTTTGCGCAGCGGCGTATTCACGGCCGTGGGCCAGACCCATCGGCCGAACGGTGATGATCACCGCCCGCGCCACGTTCAGCATTACTGGCCGGAGTACGACCCGGAATTGGCGAGATCGGAACCCAAACCGCAGACCTTTGTGCAGTATGTTATCTCGGGTCAGGCAAAGGCGTGGCTTGCGGGCAGCACTTATCCGGCCGTTGAGAAAATTGCCGAAGGGGTTCTGCGCCTGTCGTGGATAGTCAATTCCGAAAAGAACCGGCGAGCCCGGAGACGCAACCATCTTTACGTGCTGAAACTGCTTGAGGCTTTTGCCAAGGCTTCTCCCGAAACTTGCCGGGATTATCAGGACCTGATCGAGGCTTTTGCGCTGAATAGAGAGACGTTAACGGCGACGGTTTGGAACGAACGCTGGCGTGACAGCGTACGCAAGATCGCCGAGGCCGTCGCCGAGGATTCCGCCGGCGGCGATGAAGTCCAGAAGTTTCTGAGTTGGCCGGACGGCGACTATTCAGCCGAATCGCCTGTCCGCGTATCCAAGCGTAAAGGCAACATCTTCCCCTACACGCAAGACGGAAGGTCCGTTGATATTCGGGTGGGATCGATTCACTCGGTAAAGGGCGAGACCCATACGGCTACTTTGGTGCTTGAGACTTTTTGGAACAAACACAACATCGACTCGCTAATGGCATGGTTGCAGGGATGCCCAACCGAGAATCCGCCGAAGACGCAAAATGAGACTCGTCTCAAGGTCCATTACGTCGCCATGACCCGCCCGACACACCTATTGTGTCTTGCGATAAAGAAGGAGAGCCTTGAAGGCGACAACGGCGATGTGATGCGTAGGCTGGAGGAGCGAGGTTGGACGGTTAAGGACCTTAGCAATTGATAGTGCCTGTGGCCCCATCGGCATCCGAAGTGCAACATGTCGTCGCCGGAAAGGCTGGTGAGCTGGCCGCAAAGTCCTTGGAAGTGGCGCCATGCTTCCGGGTGCTGTTGCCGGAAGCATGCTCGGAGTGCGAGCTTGGCGGCACAAGGCCCCAGTGGACCCACAAGCGTCGAGGGAACATGCTTCCGCAAACGGCCGCGGAAACATGGCACCACAGGAGCGCGAACCAAACTGCCACATGCCACCGGCCGGTCGGTTTGAGTTAGTTTTCATCCGCGTTCATCCGCGTTCATCTCTGCGAAACTGCTTCTTCCTCCTCTTCTTCCCCGTGTATCCCCTGCATCCCTGCCGGGGCTCCGCTGAACCAGCCTTGGGTTCGCAGGCAGATCTTTACGAGCAGCAGCATGACGGGCACTTCGATCAGGACTCCTACTACGGTGGCCAGGGCTGCGCCGCTGGACAGGCCGAAGAGGATTGTCGCGGTGGCGATGGCGACTTCGAAGTGGTTGCTCGCGCCGATCATGGCTGAGGGGGCGGCGTCGGCGTAGGTGAGCTTGAGCGCGCGGGCCAGGGCGTAGCCGATCGCGAAGATCAGCGTCGTCTGGATCAGCAGCGGCACGGCGATCCACAGGATCGTCAGCGGGTGGGCGAGGTCTGCTCTTCACGTGACCGAAACTTCTTCAGCAGGCCCACTGTCCCCGGATGTCGTCCCCGGATCTCGGAGAGGCGGAGAATAGTAAGGCGTCCCCGGATTCCGGCGTTTGCCGTTTGAGCAGACCCCAGCAGGGCTACTGGCAGACCATCCGGCCAGGGGCGGACATTTCTACTTTGGTATGACACTGGGGCCGAGATAGAGCTTGTCGATTTCCAGAACCGTGATAGAATTACCAAGAAGGCCAACGGTGGCTGCGGGCGCGAGCCTGTCTGGGAAGTGCCGACTGAGGGATCTCGTGTCTTCGCCACCTTCGCTGAACCGGGATAGTCCTCGGCCGTGGCGGAGTCCACCCCGGATCCGGCGTCGTGTTGTCGCGCAGCCGGAGCGTTGCCCCTTGGGGCGCAATTGGCCGGAGTTCTTGCTGTGGCGGCCTGCACAAAAAAGGAGAGGCAAGATGGGTGAGGGTAGCAGCAGGGGCATCAACCGGCAGTCCATTCGGATCGTCTACGTCTGCCTGTGGTTCGCATTGGTGCTGGTGGCGGCGCCGGCGGTGCAGTCGGCGTATGGGCTGACGATCATTGCGACGTTCCGCGACGACGGCAACGCCCCGGCGTGGGACCCGGACGGGGCGCAGTTGACGGCGGTCATGGGGATGGCGATCGGTTACTGGGCGGACATCTACGAGGACGAGCATACGCTGGACCTCGACTTCCGGTGGGAGCCGGGCCCGGGCACGGCACTGGCTATCGCCTCGGCAAAGGAGTGGGACGGCGACCGGGTTACTCACGCCCATATCGCCTTCAACACCAGCTACACATGGTTCGTCGAGAGTTCGTACGACCGGTTCGACGACGCCGACAACTTCGCGATGAATCAGGTGCTCTACCGCGACCTCAGCGCCGACCAGCAGACCTGGTGGTTCGATGGTGCCCCGCACGACCGTCTCGAGGTGGGTTACTACGGCCTGGCGACGCCGACCGCCGATCCTAACGTTACGGGGGCCACGGATATGCTGACAGTGGCGATGCACGAGCTGGGCCACGTCGTGGGCATACCGCGAGGGCCGGCCGACGACGGAGACGCCGGCCTGCTGGACAACGATTTCGACATGTCCACGACGCTGCTGAACGGCCCGGCCACCGCGGTAAGCGCCTATATGGCCGACTACGTCACAGATGCCAATGTCGAGCGCGGGCACCTCTCGCCGACCGAGTCGCTGATGTTCCCGAGCGTCAGCGGCGAGAAGCGCCGCCGGCCCAGTGCCATTGACATCCTGGCCGGGGCCTCCACGGCCGGCTGGACGCAGGTCGACCTGCCGAGGAAAGAGTTCATCAACGGTTTCGTGTGGCACGACCCGAACGGCTGGATCGGCGACCGCGTTCCGGACTCCGAGGATATCGTTTACGTTCGCAACGGCAACGCGGTCTACATCACCAGTGACGCTGTCGCCGGGGAACTTCTCGTAGACGAGGACAGTGACCTGACCGTCGAAACGAACGTGAGCCTGACCGTCACGCATGACACGATGGTGCGGCTTTCCCCGCAGGGATTCTCCACCACGTTGTACCTGGACCCGGGCGCCACGATGACTACGGAGCACCTGCTGCTGGAAGGCGGCGTTTTTCAGGTTGACGGGGGGGCACTGATTGTCCCTCAGATCACCAGCGACGGTCTCCTGCGAATCAACTCCGGCAGCGTAACGGTCCAGCAGAAGGAGTACGTCGGGCTCGGCGGCAG
>JAUWQU010000253.1 GCA_030610965.1 Phycisphaerae bacterium | reverse complement strand
AGTTCGCGTCGCTGCACGACGATCCGTGGTAGACGTACATCGTCGTCAGGTAGCTGTTGCCGTCGAGCTGGGGCTCTGCCACAGTCTTGCGGAGGCGGACAAGCTTGCTGCTGGTATCCAGGTTGTACTTGAAGTAGGTCCGGCTGAGGGTCGTGGCCCCGCGTCTGACCTCACGGAACGTCACATGCTCTTCGTCGCCGGGGCTGTAGTCGTAATTGGCCGTTGTGGTTGTCTGGAATATTGCGTCCTTGCCCCTGGTGAGCACGGAGTTCGCATCGTCCCAGGTCCACTCGCTTAGGCCCTCAGGCGAGTAGTAGCCAAAACCGCTTGTCGGGATCGGGCTGGCGCTGCCATCGGCCCCCAGGAGAGTGCCGCTGTCTTCGGCATCCAGCGCGAAGGTGGCCACGACGGTCCTGTCATCCTCGGATATGAGCGTGCCGCTATCGACGGCGGTCTCCTTGAAGCACACCACGTTCCGCTTGCTTCCGTTGTTCGCGGAGGCCGTGTTGTATGTCAGCTTGACTGTTCTCAGGGCCTGGTTTGCATCGACCTCTACGTCTATGGCTATCAGCTCCTCCGGGTCTTCGCCGATGGGGCTCAGCAGGTTCCAGTCGAACTCGCCGCGCAGGACAGGATAGAACTGCGAACACACCTGGCAGTATCCGTAAGGTGTGCAGGAGGGGCATCCCAGGGCCCTGCTGTCCAGGAGACCGCACAGGCAGACCGTGAGCACCAGGCAAACGGCCGCTGCCCTGCACCCTCGCCAAAGACACTGATCACGCATCATCCTTCTCCTTTGCCGGCCCAGCATGCCCGGCGAGAATCCAAAGATTGCTACTTGCCCGTGGTTGGGCCTGTCGGCCTGTCTATTGCCCGCTCAATCTCGCGATGGCCGCCTGAAGCTTGGCGGCCTCCGCCAGGTCCCCCCCGGCCGTTGCCTGGGTAAGGCATTTCCGGTAATAGGCTAACAGGGCCTTCTTGCGCGCGGCCGCGGCGGCCGCCTTCTCGCGCTGCGTCCGCAGCAGACGGGCCTCCTCCCTCTTGAGCAGGTTCTCCTGCATCGACTCGATCGCGGCCAGGCTGTCACCCGTGAACTGGTTCTTCATGCTCTCGATAACGCTCGCGCCGACTCCCGGCCGGCTGGTCTGCTCGTAGGAATCGGCAAGCTCCCGCACCGCCAGGATGCGCACCGCGTCGGCGGAAGCGTGACCGAGGGCCATCGTCGCCCCGACCTCGACGCGCAGGAGGTTTTGACTATCCGGGATGACTGAATCGGTGTACCCCTTGACCAGCAGCCAGAGCGCCTTGCGGTCCTGCCCGTCGGTCGCGGCGGCCACTTGCTGGCTGACGTAGTCCCGCCAGGGCTTGAGCTCACCATACATCCTGTAGGCACAGGCCAGGACCTTCGCCGCGCCGAGACGAGGATTGCCCGAGGCGTCCAGCAGCGCGTCGCGCACTGTCTGCCGCATCGAGGCCGTGCCCAGCGACTCGCCCCGGCACTTCGGCCGCCCCGCGGTGCGAGGATCCAGCGCGCCCCTCGCAGCTGCGGCGGCCCGGGCCGCGGCGAATTCGGGGTGGTCCCTGGTCTTGCCGGACATGCCGGTGTCATTGAGCGCAATGCTAAGCTTGACGACCGTCGCCTCGTCAACGACCGCCCTTCTGGTTGCGGTGCCGATCGTGACGTCGCAGGCCACCCACACCCACTGCTGGGCGCGAGGCATCTGGCCGGCCCGCACGAAGGTATCCCTCAGGGCGATACACTCGGACAACGTAAGGGGTTGCGTGGCGTGCCTGGCCACGCAGTGGGCGTGCAGTTCATCGAGGACCTGTGTCGTCTCATCGCGATCGTCGCGGTAGGCCGCCCTGGCGAGGCCGGCGAGCGCCTCGATGGGAGAGCCTTGCCACAGTGAATAATCCTTCAGCCAGGACAGGGCCAGGCCGGTCTTCATCTTGTCGTCCAGGATGGCTATTACCGGCAGCAGGGCGCGGCGCTGTTTGACGTCGGCGCCCAGGGCGGCGAGTGCCGCGCTGCTGAAGATACCGCGCAGGCGCTGGGCCCACAGCGTGGTGGTCTCATCGGGCATCACGTCGTGTAGGCCCATGACGAGGCTTGCCCATTGGCGCAGGGGCACCTTCTTCACCTCTTCGGTGGTGAGCATGTAGGTGGCGGTGATTCGCTCCAGGATTCGCAGCCGGGCGGGCTTGGTCGCCTCCCGGCTGTCCGGCGAGGCGAGCACGCCGGTCAGCCAGACCTGCGAGTCCAGGTCCCAGCTATGCCACGAAGTAGAGCCGTTGACCAGTCGCGCGAGGGTATCGACGGCCAAGTCCCTGGCGGCCAGGCTGTCGAGGGCTGTGATGAGCTGCTGTACATCCGTGGGCGCGAGGGCGCCTGCGGCTTCGCCGCTGCCGGCGTAGGCCTGGGTTACGGTGGACGCCCATTGGGACTTGGCATCCTCGGACAGACCCTCCGCCAGGGCGCCTGCGAGGCTCTTCCACTGCCCCAGGGCCAAGGACTTGGCGGTCTCGGCCGAGAGGTACCTGGAGGCCACCGTCGTGATGAGGATCTCGCGGGCGGCAGCGCCCAATTCGCCGAGCCTTGCGATTCTTGTCGCAAGAGCGACCACTTCCTTGGGAGGCCAGGACTGCCAGTGCGTCGTGCCCTTGACGAAGGCGGCGACTACGCCGTTAAGGTCATCCTCCTTGTCTCCGAGCTTGCCCAGAGCCCTGATAAGGTAATCGAGGTCCGTGCCGGTCTTCAGACTGGCCAGGCCTGCCGCATCCTGCGCGTAGGCCGCGCGAAACTTTCCAGCCCACAGGCCACGCTGCTCGTCCGTCAATTCCTCGGAAAGGCGCCCGACAAACTCTATCCACCGGCCACATGAGACGGACCTGGTGGCGGCGTTATCGGCCAGGAACTTCGTCGTCAGGAGATCGGCGATGTTCTGCCTGGCAGCCTTCATGGCGGGAGCATCGCCGACAAAGCCCCTGATAGCCCAGATAAGCTGGCCCGCTGACATCGACTGCAGGGCGCCGGAATCCCCGGTGAGCCTGGCGACCAACTCGGTCGCTAGATCCTTGGCATCCAGTTGGCTGAGGATAGCGGCGAGCAGCTCGGTGTCCTTGGCCGATAGCGAAACCGCGGCCTCTCCGCTGCCTGCGAATGCTTGAGCGATACTGGCCGCCCACTGGGCCTTGGCCTCAGCGGACAAGTCGGAGCCCAGATATTTGGTGAGATCCCTCCACTGCGAGAGGCTCAGGGACGTGACCGACCCGGCCGGGAGGTACCTGGATGCAACCGTGGCGGAGACGGCCAGCCGCGCATCGGCGCCGGCGTTGCCGAACTGCGAGAGTCTTCGCGCAAGGCCGATGAGCCTGGTGGCCTCCCAGGACTGCCAGGCCGTCGAGCCCAGCGTGAAGGTCGCGGCCACGGCCGCGGCCTGAGGGTCTCCCAGTTCACGCAGAGCCCCGATCAGATACGTGAGGGCCGGCTCGGTCTTCAAAGAGGCCAGTCCTGCCGCGTCCTGCACGTAGGCCGCGCGAATCTTGCCGGCCCACTGGCCGCGCTGCTGGACAGACAGCTCCGTCAATAGGCACTTTGAAAAATCCCTCCAGTAGTGGCACGTGATGGACCTGGTGGCCGTTGCCTCCGTCAGGAATCTCGCGGACAGTTGGTCGACGATGCTCTGTCTTGCTGCCGCCACATTCGGGTCATCACCCGTCAGGTTCCGGGCCGCCCAGAGCAGGTCATCCGCCGACATGCTGGACCAGTCGGGCGTGTTGCCGTCGGTGGTGTCCTGGGCCCATGTGGCCGGGGCAATCGCCAGGAAGAAGATGCCTGCCAGTGACGCGATCGTGAGTTTGCTCATTGCATTTGCCCTTATTCTGCTTCAACGGGAAGACAGCGAACCGATCTCACCCACGCAGGGAATGCGTGTGACCTGGTGGTCCTCATAGTCGTTGTCCTCGTCCTCATGGTCCTCATGTCAGCAACACGTACCGTTTGCGCACCACAACCGCAGACAGTTGTGTATCTGTACTGCCGAATATGCACCCCTACCGCTCCGGGCGCGGGGATCAGCCTCTATTCAATATCAGGCCGCCACAATTGCACCGTCCGCTGGTCCTGCGACACCGTGCATACACTTGCAGTACCTGCACGCCCACGACCGCCTTCCCAAGACAACTCGGGGCTTAAGAAACAACCCTTGGCGCTTTGTTCCGGGCTACCGCCCGTCGCCGTCTTCGTCATCCCGGCCGGGCAGGTGCGGCCGGCCAAAAAACCTCGTCGATCACTGTCAGCTTGCGGATGCGCCCCAGCTTGAACCTGCGGATCTCCTGGTGCAGGACGGACCACGCCAGGACGTGCCACGCCCTGCCGGCAAAGACCAGCCCCAGTGGAAGGACCGTCAGATGCACGTGCTCCTGGGGGGCGTTTGTTATGTAGACCAGCTTGCAGACGCGACGGACGGCGATGGCCGATGTGAGCCTCTCGAACATGCCGTCGAACCCATCCCGTCGGCCGACTGAACCACCACCGATATAGTCACGTATTCCGCCCGGCGGGGCGCATTCAGCCTTCATAGCCTCGCGTGCGGCCCGTCCCATCAGCGGCAGGCCGATTGGCGACCGCAGCCTGCTGGTCATCATCAGGGCCGCCGGCGATTCGGCCGGCGTGGGGCTCGCCGGCGGCAGGAAGAAGTGCCTGCTGATTCGATACCCGCCGGTCTCCGGGTCGTGGCAGTACGGTATGTGGCCCAGCTCAAACATGTTCAGGTTGTCCCTTAGATTGCCCGCTCACTGACTTCCTCTCAGATCCCTGGCCAAGTCGTCCGCCGGCCGGCCATGGCTGCCTCAAAGCAAGGTCACCAGCAGTGTTTCTTGTCAATGCTTACAGTCAGAAGCGTTGATAGAGTGCAACTGCCTCAACTGCCCTCCAATACGATCAGTTCTTCAGTCATCCAAGATGGCTCGTCTGGCATTGGATCTTTCCGCTCGCCTTAGTATGTATCCCCGGCCCGCCCCCCGGTCGGGCAAGGGATGCCGTTCATTCTGTTGGCCGCGAGGCCTGCTTGGTCCTCTCGTAGTCGGCCATGTCGTGCCAGGCCGCAAGCCGGAACGACGACCTGGGCAAGCTCCTTACCATCGCAAGCACACGATTGCGCAAGTCCGCCGGGCATATGCTTCGCCCGCCATGCCCTTGAGCGCCACAATGCTGGAATCCATCCGGCCAGGACGTCGGCTTGACGGGGTTTCTGTCTGGCCTGAGGCCGACGTCGTGCTGTTGAACGGCCAGCGGTTCCGCGGCGGCCTCATTGGGATTACAGGCATATTTCATTCCTCTACCCGCTATTCGCTCGAGGTGACGCCGATCTGACACGGGTGGGGAGATTTCTGGAAAGAAGCATGAGCGACCTGCATTGAAGCGCGCGAGTGAAGGCAAGTTCGAATTAACGCGATGCACTTCACGCCAATGCAACATGATCTGGATCGTCTGGGGCGGGAACCGGCAGTAGGTCATCACCATGCGGTCGAACTCAGGTGATGGATTGCCCTTATGGCGGTCTTCATGCTTAAGGCCGCGGCACAGAGTTTGATCTTCCCCAGCCCCCAGGTGCTTAATTCGGCGGGGAAACAAGCGATAAACAGTGCAGGTCGGCATGCTATCCGAAGTCGTCGGAATTGGCCGATTGGGGTGCTTTTTCAGCTTTTGGAGGGGTCTCCAGGCCGTTACCGTCGCAGGACGTAAGGGTCAGGACAAGTAAGCCCAGCCGCATTCCCCTCGACGTCCCCACCACGCAGTTGAACATTTTCGGAACGTTCCGAGAATGTCGGTTCCAGAGAGCTACGCGAAGCACCGGTTCTTCGCTTCCCACCGGTTCCACAGCCAACTCACCGCATTTTCAAGCCGGTGCCGAGATGTAGCTGAACCCCAGCAGCACTGAGCCCTTCCAGTCCCTCCGCGTACGCGGAGGCCGGTTTCTTCGAGACCGCCGCCTCCGCACGCGGGGGATGTCTGCGCCTGGGACGCAGCCCGGCGGTCTCCATCCCATCCCCCAACGGAGATCGACAACATGATCGCGACCGCAGAACCCAGCGACGAGCAGATCCGCAGTGAGTTCAAGGAAATGATGCCGGAGCTTTCGAGCAGGTTTC
>JAUWQU010000656.1 GCA_030610965.1 Phycisphaerae bacterium | reverse complement strand
GCTGACGGGATCCAAGAATCTGACGATGGCCGGGGGCGTCGCTCTGAACTGCGTCGCAAACGGTAGGATCCTCCGCGAGAGCCCGTTCGAGAACGTGTGGATCCAGCCGGCGGCCGGCGATGCCGGCGGGGCCCTCGGGGCCGCCATGTTCGTGTGGCCTCAGCTTCTGGGCAGCGACCGCCAGGCGGCCCCCGGCGACAGCCAGGCCGGCTCGCTGCTGGGCCCGTCCTTCACCGACCAGCAGATACGCGACTTCCTCGACTCGGTCGGGGCGAAGTACGAAACCATCGACGACGAGCAGGCGCTGGTCGATTGCGTGGCCGGGCAACTGGAGGCCGAGAAGATAGTCGGCTGGTTCGAGGGCCGGATGGAGTTCGGCCCGCGCGCGCTGGGCAGTCGGAGCATCATCGGCGACGCCCGCAGCGAGCGGATGCAGTCCACGATGAACCTGAAGATCAAGTTCCGCGAGTCGTTCCGGCCATTCGCCCCGAGCGTATTGACCGAGCGCGCGGACGAGTACTTCGAGATGGGCCCCGCGGCCGACAGCCCGTACATGCTGCTGGTGGCGCCGCTGGCCCAGGACAAGCGCCTGCCCGTCGACGCCAAGGCGGGCGACCTCAAGGGGCTGGACCGCCTGAAGGTCAAGCGAAGCACCGTGCCGGGCATTACCCACGTGGATTACTCGGCGCGGGTGCAGACCGTAGACGCCCAGCGGCACGGGCGGTACTATCGCCTGCTGGAACGGTTCGAGCAGCGTACCGGCTGTCCGCTGATCATCAACACGAGCTTCAATGTTCGCGGCGAGCCGATCGTCTGCACGCCGGCCGACGCGTATCAGTGTTTCATGGCGACCAACATGGACGTGCTCGTGCTGGAAAGGCAGGTGCTGCGCAAGGGCGACCAGCCCGACGCCCCGCAGCATAAGATCGACGACTACATGGCCCGATTCGAACTGGATTGAGGAATCGTTGCGATGGCGCTGGTGGAAATGAATTGGCATCCCGATCATCGGCAGTGCCGCCAGTTTGGCTGGGGCGGCCTGGTGATTCTCCCGCTGATCGCGCTGTTGCTCGGCTGGGCGGGCCGGATCCCGCTCGGCTGGGCCATCGGCCTGGGCGCCGCCGGAGTGGTGATCTTCACGCTGAGCCGGATCTCCGACTCGCTCGTCCGCCCGGTGTACGTGGGGCTGACCCTGCTGGGCCTGCCGATCGGCTGGGTTATGAGCTACGTGATTCTCGCGGCCTTCTACTACGGCCTCTTGACGCCGCTGGCGGTGGTGTTCAAGATCATCGGCCGCGACGCGCTGCATCGCAAGCCGGACAAGGCCGCGCCGACCTATTGGGTGCCGCACCGCCCGCCGGCGAGCATGCGGCAGTACTTCAACCAGTTCTGAACGGATCGCACGTTCGCGAAATTGGAGACGAATATGGGCGCCCCTGACCCGACGGCTTCCCCGGACGAATTCGTCACGGAGAGCCAGGCAAATCGCCATAGCCTGCTGAGTGAGTTCTGGCAGTGGCTCAAGCACAACAAGAAGTGGTGGCTGCTGCCGATCCTGATTGCCCTGGCGCTGCTGGGCGCAGTCGTGATATTGGGCGGGTCCGCACTCGGGCCATTCATCTATCCCCTCTTATAAGCTCGGCGGACCTTGCGATATGACCAGCGAATCGAAAGAGAGAATCCGGCAGTGGGTCATCACCGCGGCCGTGCTGGCCGGCAACCTGGCTGGGTGGCTTATCACCACCAATGTCCCTCGCCTGGTTGCCCATAGGCGCGAGATCCTGCTCGGCCGCTACGCCGTCGGGCACCTCACCGTGCTGCTTGTCGTGCTGCCGATAAGCGTGCTGGGGCTCATCCTCACCTGGACGAAACGCGAGAACCGTCGCGCTAGAGGGCGGCAGTTTCTGGCGATGACAATATCGGTGCTGCTGGCGGGGTTTGTGCTCGACCTGGGCCTGCGCCTGACGAAGTCGAAGGTGTACGTCCCGGACGGTGAAATCTTCCACCGCGAGCCGAACACGACGATCAGCGGCGACACCCGCGACGTGCCGCTGACGAAGTATGGCTACCCCAACGCCCAAGGCGGCTACCCGGACTTCTCCTACACGCTGACAGTGGACGGCCGGGGCTTCCGCAACCGCCAGGCCGTCAGCGAATGCGACGTGCTGACGCTGGGGGACTCCTTCACCGAGGGCTCGGAAGTATCCGACGATCAGGCCTGGCCGGCGCTGCTTGCCGAGCGCACGGGCAAGGTGGTGTACAACCTCGGCATGGCCGGCGGCACGCCCAGAACCTACCTGGCGTCCTTGAAGGCCATCGGGGTCGGGCTCAAGCCCAAGTGCGCCGTTGTGATGATCTATGAGGGCAACGACTTCCTGCCGGGCGCCGCCAAGCGCGAGAAGACCTGGTGGGATAAGGTGGGGCGCTATCGCAAGCAGTCGCCGGTGCTGACCGCCCTGAAGGTGGGGATGATACGCGTGCTGGGCCCGATGGGGGCCCGGCGGATGGAGAACCTGCCGGAGGGGCATCCCTACTGGCCGGTCGCCTGGCTGCCAATGCCCGTCCCGGCCGGGCCAGAGGCCAAGTACTACGCCTTCAAGATCAAGCGGCTGCAGGGGCACTGGCTGACGGGAGAGCAGTTCCAGAAATCGGCGGCGTACCTGGCCACAATCGAGTCGCTGGCCGAAATCAACACGCTCTGTCGCGCCAACAACATTCGCCTCGTGGTGCTGTACGCCCCGGACAAGCCGCACGTGGTGCTGCCTCTCGCACGCCAGCGACTCTTGGCCAGGCAGGTCCGCGCCTTCCTGGCCTATCGGGAGAAGTCCCTGCCGCCGGCCGACGAGTTCATCGGCGAGTTGATCAAACGCCTCGATACTCGCGAGTCGGCACTGGCGGAGTTCTGCCGGGCCGCGTCGATCGAGTTCTGCAGCCTCACCCGGCCGCTCCAGGAAAGCATGCAGGCCGGCGAGCAGGTGTACTTCACCTACGATCAACACTGGACACCCATCGGCAACCGGGTGACAGCCGACGTCGTAGCCAAGCTATTCGACGACGGGCACGTGGGTGGAGCAGATTCCGGCCAAGACCGCCCGGGCAGTGGCGCCGGCATGTAACCGCGAGTGAAGCTCTGATTGCCGCATGGCTAGCGGAGTCCCGATAATATCGGGATGGAAGATGGTCATC
>JAUWQU010000778.1 GCA_030610965.1 Phycisphaerae bacterium | reverse complement strand
AAAACCTTCGGCCAGGGAGGGCCGAAAACATTATCGGAAAGCGAAAAGACGAGTGCAAGGCCGAAAAAGTTCACAAATCGGCCCTGCCGGTGGGATAGGTATACCCTCATCGAGGCCCACTATAGACGGCAGTGCCATTCGGGCCTGGCTCCGCTTCTGACGGCCGGGCTGTTCGTCGTCGGCGGGCTGCTCTGGTACGTGCTCTACGTCCGCCCCCGCACCAGCCGGGAAAGCGCCCTTGTACACCTCGTCCGGCGCGTGGTGGCAAAGGAGATCGTCCGCAGCAGCCTGGAGGATGAGCTGCGTGAAATCGCGCTGGAACGCGATGAGATCGTCGCCGACCGCTTCGACAACATGGTCCGCGACTGCCGCATACTCGACCTGCACACCAGCACCGCGGCGGACGATCTTTTCCGCATGGCCGCGTCGGCACTGTCGGGCAGGCTGAGGGTCGATGAGCAGGTTATCCTCGAAAAGCTCCGCGCCCGCGAGGCCGACTCCAGCACCGTCCTTCAGCCGGGCCTGGCGATTCCGCACATCATCGTCGAGGGCAAAGGCGTCTTCGAAATCCTGCCCGTTCGATGCCTCGAAGGAATCACGTTCGACCAGGACAAGCCCCCGGTTCACACAGCCTTCATCCTGGCCGGCTCGCCCGACGAGCGTAACTACCACCTGCGGGCGCTGATGGCCATCGCGCACACAGTCCAGGAGCCCCACTTCGCCCAGCGCTGGCAGGCCGCCACCAACCCCGAGGCCCTGCGGGACATCCTGCTGCTGTCCGGCCGAACGCGGGATGAAGCGGATTAACCGCAGAGACACAGAGGCGCGGAGTTCAGAAGCAGAAGAAAAAGAAGAAGCATTAGAGGGGGATTACACAGATTAAAGGATTACACAGATTAAAAAGCACAGAGATTAGAAACATTAGAAACAGCGGTAGACAATCGCGAAGCTATGGAACAGGAATGAATCCGTTTAGTCTGTTAATCCATGCAATCCCTTAATCTGTGTAATCCCCTTCCAAGATGTTTCTTCTTCTGTGTTTCTTCTTCTGTTTCTGACCTCAGAGTCTCTGCGGCTCTGTGGTTAGGCCAGGTTCTCGCGATACCAGTCGATGGATCTGGCCAGGCCGTCGGCGAAGAAGACCTGCGGCTCGTAGCCGATACATTCCTTGGCGCGGCTTATGGCGGCCAGCGAGTGCTTGACGTCGCCGGGGCGTTCCGGTTCGTAGACAGCCTTGGTGTCCACGCCGAGCAGGTCGCGAAGTTGATCGAGTATCTGGTTGAGGCTCGTGCGCTGGTTGCAGGCGATATTCATCGGCGCGCCGTCGCAGACCTCGGCCGGGGCGTTGGCGGCCAGCCAATTGGCGTGGCAGACATTGTCGATATAGCAGAAGTCGCGGCTCTGCTCGCCGTCGCCGAAGACCACCGGCGGCTCGCCCTTGAGCAGTTGGCTCACGAACGCCGGGATGACGGCCGCGTACGCCCCGAACGGGTCCTGGCGCGGCCCGAAGACGTTGAAGTACCGCAGGCAGACAGTCTCGAGGCCGAAGCTGGCGGCGTAGCCCTGCATGTACGCTTCACACGCGACCTTGCTGGCGGCGTACGGGCTGATGGGCAGCGGCGCCATGGCCTCGTGCTTGGGGGATTCCTCGCGGTTGCCGTAGGCGCTGCTCGACGCGGCGAAGACGATGCGGCGGATGCCCGCGGACCGCGCGGCCTCGAGCACCTGTATCGTCCCGTTGACGTTTACGTTGTGACTGGTGACCGGTTCGGCCACGCTGCGCGGCACGGAACCAAGTGCCGCCTCGTGGAACACGGCGCAGCAGCCGGCCATGGCGCGGGTGACGGCATCGGCGTCGCGGATGTCGCCCTCGACGAGCGTGATCCGCCCGGCGATCTCGGCGAGGTTCTCTCGCTTGCCCGTGGCGAAGTTATCCAGCACGACCACGTCATGGCCGCGGTCGAGGATGAACCGGGCCAGGTTGGACCCGATGAAGCCGGCGCCGCCGGTCACGAGGTATCTTGCCATTGTCGCTTAGCCTTTCGTCTGTTCCGTAAGCGGTTTCCTGTCGCGGACATCTTACCCCGGGCGGGTCGCTCAGGCCATATCCGCCTGGGCGGGGCGTGCGTCGGCAGACTCGCTCCATCGCGCCATCACGCATAGCAGGTACGGCCCGACCGCCACGGCGGAGCCCATAACATGATGAAGCCAGTCGCGAAGCTCCGCGGTTCGGTTCGAGGCGAGATACTGCGTCAACTCCGCCGGCCCGCCCAGCAGGGCCCCCAGCAGGATTCCAACCAGGCCGAGCCATACGCGTCGCGTGCCCATCTGCCAGGCAACCATCATGGCGGTCAGGAACCCCAGGCCGACGTGCATGATCGTGTCGCTCCGCCCGAAACGCCCCAGCACCCACGAGAACAGCCCGGGCTGCGGGGCCAGGCCCATCAGGAGCATCATAGCGCCGATGGCGGCCAGCATCCACAGCCCAGGCCGGCGCCGCCCGGGCCGGCCAAGCATCACCGGAAGCAGCCCGATGATAAACGACGCCGCAAGGGCCGTCGCGGGAATGAAGAGCCCGCCGGGGGCAATAAGCGCCGCCGCCGCGCAGCCGGCCGCGACGGACCAGACGATGGCTCGGCCCTGGTCGCCCCACTGCCCGCGCCGGGCGTGGAACAACA
>JAUWQU010000083.1 GCA_030610965.1 Phycisphaerae bacterium | reverse complement strand
GAAGCTCCGGCAGGGCCGACATCACATCATCGGAGAAGGCCACCTTGTTGGTCAGGGCCGCGGCCGCCCCGGCCAGCCGCTGGACGACAAGTTCCGGCGGCGTGCGGTCGTGCAGTTCGCACTCGCCAAGTTCGGTAAGCGGCGACCAATCCATATCGCCCGGGTTCATCGCATAGCCGTCCAGTACCACAATCTTCATCGCACGCTCCCGCAAAACCGCGTCACTCACCCATCGCTGCGTTATCCTGTAGCATGTATAGGTAACCCACCAGCGCCAGCGGATCGTACAGGCGCAGAAGGTTTATTTCGACTCGAATCCGCCCCTGGCCGAGGTTCTGAAACCGAATGCTCCCGCCACAGACAGGGCGGAACGTGCGGTCGTACCCCTCCTGCGTGATGCCCTTCAACGGCAAGTGCTGGATCGACTGTTCCAGGCCGTTGTATGCGCCGGCAGTAATCATACCTGTCATGTAGTTTACCCCCGACAAGACAGTTAAGAACTGATCAGTATCTTGCTCGCACCAGTCGGGTGCCGGGTCTACCTCGTTCATGGCGTTGAGGATATAGCCGCGCAGTGTACGGCAGTTCTCCGTTCCGACAAGGTAGCCGTCCTCTTCCTCGTTCGTCGGCTCAAGAAGCACCCTTGGTGGCACCTGTAATTCCACGACCCGTCGCATGGCCGGCACCGTCACCAGCAAGTAGTTCGACCAGAGCTCCGCTCGATATGACTTTGCTGTCACCCGTCCTTCATCGTCCTCCCTGGCGCCCACCACATGCCAGCCTATCGACATCGGCACCGGCCATGCTCCCCAGTCGCCCCAGACAAGCTCACCAGCTGGACCATCGGTCGAACTCACGGCGTTGGAGTCTTCGGCGTTCTCCGGCCGAAGCAGGCTGTCCGCCGGCATTGGCTTGCCCAGTTCTACCCGTTGGAACTCCTGCCAACCCCGGTCGCAACCGCCCATCGCCGCAGTCAAAGCCATCGACGCAATCAGCATCCGCATTCTAAGTGACATATGCCGGCTCTCCTTGGTTTCGCAGTATGCGCGCCTGTGAGGCCGGGCCGCCAAGCCCAGCACCGCCCCGGATGATCCTCATTATCCCGAGAAACGCGCGGTGCGGCAAGAGGCTCCATGTGCGAAGGCCCCTGGCCCCTGCGATTAACGCCTCACGGCGTCACTACAAACGAGATGCGTTCGTAGTGTGCTCGTGAGAGCATATCGAAAGTCGCCCGGCGCTCGGCGCTTGACGAAGGACGCCTCGGGCGTCAGGTCGCGGCGCGCCCGGCCGCGTCTCGGGCGGCGGCGGCCAGGGTCAGGGCTTCCAGGCCGTCGCGGTCGGTTACTCGGCGTGGGTGGCCAGCGTCTCGGATGGCGGCGATCTGGTCTGTCAGGAGGGCCTGGACGCTGGCGGCGTAGACGGCTTGCTTGTCGGCCTCGGGCGTGAAGCTCATGCGGACGCGCTGGGTGACCTGGCGCTCTTTGCCCCGGCCACGGGTCTGGCGGAGCGATTCGGGCACCGGCTCGGCTCGCTCGACGGTCGCGCTCGGACAGGCGCTGACGAGCCAGTCGAGCCCGGCGGCGTCGAGCGCGGCGTCGATTGTCATCGTCAGGGGGATCCAGCCGGACACGCGGATGTCGCCGAGTTCGCAGAGGATGCGATGCTCTGTGCGGTCCATGACGGCCACCTGGTCGAAGCCGTGGTAGTGGCTCACCACCGCCTGGCCGTGACGAACGGTGCAGGCCACGCGGTCCTGCTGGTCGGTGCCGGGTCGAAGGTGGGCGCGCGCGTCGACCAGTTCCCCCTCGCCGAGCCAGTGGCGGTAGAGGTCGAAGAAATGCACACCGTGTTCGATGAATATCCCGCCCGAGGCGCGGCGGTCCCAAAACCAGTGGTCGGGCGGCAGGTTCGAGTCGGCGGCGCAGTTGACCAGCCAGGCCGCGAGCACATCGCCGAGCGCGCCGCATCTCAGCACGGCCGAGACGGCGTCGGTGACGGCGTTATGGCGGAGCACGAAGTTAACCGGCACGATCACGCCGGCAGCCTGTGCGGCATCGAGCATCTCGGCGGCGTCGGAGACTTCCGTTGCCAGCGGCTTCTCGCACAGCACGTGCTTGCCTGCCCGCACGGCCGGGAGCACCAGGCCGTGATGCGTCGCAGGCGGGGTCGCGACGTGGACGATGTCCACCTCCGGCATGGCCAGCAGGGCCGCCGGGTCGGTAAAGCTCGGCGCGCCGAACCGCTGCCCCGCCGCCTGGGCGAGCGGGGCTACCGTGTCCGCCACGGCCACGATCCGCACGTCCGGCAACTCCGAAAACGCCTCCAGGCAGAACTGCCCGAATGCCCCGCACCCGATCAAGCCAAGCCCCAACGGTTTGGATTCGTTCATGGCCGTTGCTCCTTTCGAACAATAGTAGTTTCTCGAATAAAGATTAGCAAAAAGCTCCGCACCAGCGCTAGTATTCTCAAAAGAGCCAAACAGGAAGGAAACACATGAGTCGGCCGCGCCGGCTGATTCCCAGACATCTCGGCAGCGTTTGCCCGCACCCGAAAACACAGGATATCAACGAAACGGAAAGCTCATGATGGTCGTGAGCGGCATTTTGTGTGGAGCGTCCTCAAAAGTAAGGAGAAGGAACATGAAACTGAAGGTCTGTATGTTGATCGTTTGCCTGGCAATGGTTGCCGCATTTGCGCCGGCCAAGCAGCCCAATGCGGGCACGCTCGGCCCACCCACTGAGTTCATGGTCACCCAGAACGCGGACGGCATCTTCTTCAGTTGGGTGCCGGTAGACGATGCTACGAAGTACGCCGTGCCCGTCTGGGGGGTCGTAACCTACACCGACGGGACCGCCCGTCAGCAGGCGCGATTCAAGCTTGGGCTCAACACGAAAGGCGGCATCGGCACGGTCTACAGGCGAAGCGGCAGGGTGGTCCTGGAGATACCCAAGACCACCATGGCGCGGATCGTTCTGGCCAAGCTCCAGGCAGCGGGCGTAGACCCAGCTACCGTCGAGGCCTTCCTGCTGGAAGCCACGGCCAAGGTCAAGGCTATGGCTCCCGGCAAGGGCGCCGGACCGCAGAACAACCCGTTCTCGGAAACGGATGACTTCAGTTTCCGGTGGGCTCGCCCGAGTCGGTAGACGCGCAGTCATCACCAAGCAAGCAAACAGGGCCGTCCTCGCGGGCGGCCCTTTGCATGCGCCCTTGCCGGACGGCCGCGAACAGGACGCGTCCGGCCGGAAACCGCAGGAAAACCACATGCGTGGGGCGCGCGTGTCAAGTATAACGGCTTAGCGCTTTAACCGACACACCGGCCGATCAAGGAGCCAGCAAACGATGACCAGCAGAAGACCGAACATCATTTTCGTATTGACCGACGACCAGGGCTACGGCGACCTCGGCTGCCACGGCAACGACGCTATCCGCACGCCCAACCTCGACCGCTTCCACGGCCAGTGCGTACGATTCACCGATTACCACGTCGGCACCACCTGCGCGCCGACTCGCTCCGGGCTGATGACCGGGCACTTCTGCAACAGCGCCGGCGTGTGGCACACCATCGGCGGGCGATCGCTCATGCGAGAGGACGAGTGGACCCTCCCGACGGCCCTGCGAGAGGCCGGATACCGAACCGGGCACTTCGGCAAGTGGCACCTCGGCGACGCCCAGCCGTTCAGGCCACACGAACGCGGGTTCGAGACGTCCATCTATCACGGTGGCGGCGGCGTGGGCAACACGCCCGACGCCTGGGGCAACGACTACTTCGACGACACGTACTTCGTCAACGGCGAGATGCAAAAGTTCAAAGGCTACTGCACGGACGTCTTCTTCCGCGAGGCGACAAAGTTCATCGAAGACCATGCCGCCGAACCGTTCTTCTGCTACATCGCCACCAACGCCCCCCACGGGCCGCACTATGTCGAGAAGGAATACTCCGACATGTACGGCGACTCGACCCCGCACGCCGAGCGGGCGAAGTTCTACGGCATGATCTCCAACATCGACGAGAACTTCGGCAAGCTGCGGGCCAAGCTCGACGAACTGGGCCTGACCGACAACACGATCCTCGTGTTCATGACCGACAACGGCACGGCCGGCGGGGTCGAAACCGACGCCGACGGCTTCGTCCAGGAAGGCCCCGGCACCTGCAACGCCGGCATGCGAGGCCAGAAGGGCTCGCCCTACGAGGGCGGCCATCGCGTGCCGCTTTTCATCCGCTACCCCGCCGGCAACATCGACGGCGGGCGCGACGTGGACGCGCTGGTCAGCTACGTCGACTTCATGCCGACCCTGCTGGACCTCGCCGGCGTGGAAGTCCCCGCCGAGCGGAGCTTCCACGGACGAAGCCTCACGGGGCTCATCAACGGCCAGGCCGACGAGTACTGGGCGAATCGCGTGACCGTCGCCGACACCCAGCGCATCGCCAACCCCGCCAAGTGGCGAATGAGCTGCGCGATGAAGCAGCGATGGCGACTGCTCAACGGCAAGGAGCTATACGACCTCGCCACCGACCCAGGCCAGCGGACGGACATCGCCGACAAGCATCCGGACATCGTGTCCGACATCCGGGCCGGCTACGAGAAGTGGTGGGAGATCGTCTCCGAGCAGTTCGACCGCGACATCCCGTTCGTCATAGGCGCCACTGATGAGGCCGTCCGGTTGACCACGCACGACATCCGCAATGAGACCGCCATCACCGCATGGCACCAGGTGCAGGTGCGCAAAGGCCAGGCCGTCAGCGGATGGTGGGAAGTCGACGTCCGCAAGGCGGGCCGATACGCCTTCGAGCTGCGCCGCTGGCCCGAGGAGGCCGGCTACGCCATCGCCGACGGCATCGAAGGCGACGACGTCGAATGGCGACGCGATATCATAATCCCCGAGCGCGCCGACCGCCACTCCGGCGGAGTTGCCCTCGACATCCGCTGGGCACAACTGACCATCCAGGGCAAAAACTACCAGGCAGAAGTGGACGGCACGAAGGCCTGCGCCACCATCGAAGTGGATTTGACCGAGGGCCCCGACCACCTCTTCGCCGCCTTCCACGACCGCAAGGAACGCACCATCGCGCCGTACTACATCTACATACGAAAACTGTAAACCACCGCATCCGCAGCCACGCCCGCGGTATGAATCAACCAAGGGCCCCGGACTCGCGGAGCGCTCGTCGTGTGCCAGTAAGGGCATATTCGGTTGCGCCCCGGTTAATATGAATAACCCAAAGGAGAAACCATGTCGCGAAGAATGACTCTACCGTGCCTGCTGTTGGCCCTGCTGGCCGGCGGGATCGCAAGTGCCGCGGATCGGAAGAAGGCAATGCCCAGGGAGGACGTCGTCGAGGTCCCCGCCATCGGCGATGGGCTGTGCGTCAGCAACGCCTTTCAGACCAACATGGTTCTCCAGCGAGACAAACCCCTGAACGTCTGGGGCTGGGCCGCTCCCGGTGAGAAAGTCACCGTCGCCTTCGCCGGGCAGGAAGCAAGCGCCACCGCCGCCGCCGACCGGTCGTGGCAGGTCACCCTGAAGGCAATGCCCGCAAACAGTACGCCGCAGACCATGACGATAAAGGGCAAGAGCAAGACATTGACGCTCGAGAATATCCTGGTGGGCGATGTCTGGCTGCTCGGCGGCCAGAGCAATATGGAATGGCCGATCACCAACGTTGACAACGGGGCATTGGAGGTCGTTTCGGCGAACTTCTCTCAGATCCGGCTCCTGACCATGCCCAGGGGAAAAGGGTTCGACTCGGTCAGGAGCTTCGAGCGCCTGCATGAGTGGAGTTCGTGGTCGAGCAGGCATTTCCGCAAGGGCGACTGGGATGTCTGTTCTCCCGAAACCGTGCGGGAGTTCTCCGCGATCGGTTACGTGTTCGGGCGGCGGCTGTTCATGGCCAGCCGCGTCCCGATCGGGCTGATCGACGCGGCGCCCGGCGGGTCCACGCTCGAGGCGTGGACGCCGGAAGCAGTGCTGCGGAAGATCGACGGCAAGGAAACGCGGGGCATGCTCAAGGAATGGGATGACAAGATCGCCGCCTTCGATCCGCAGGCCGACCTGCAGAAGCGGATTGCGAATTACCACGCCAAGAGCAAGAAGCTACAAGCGGAGGGCAAGTCCCTTCCCGCCACCAGCAAGCCCCCGAGCGACTTGAGGCCCGGCCCGATCGCCAACAATAACCGTCCTGGCCGTTACTACGCCGGCATGATCAAGCCCCTCGGCGGCCTGGCGATTAAAGGGGCGGCTTTTCACCAGGGGTTCAACAACTGTTTTAGCGGTTCCGCCGGGGCGCGAATGTACTACCAGGTGTTCGGCAAGATGGTCGCCGCCTGGCGCGGGACGTTCGGCGACCCGCAGATGCCATTCTGCATCATCTCGCTCTGCACTGCCGGCGAGCCGCAGACGCGGGATAACTACCTCAGGCCGATGTACGACGTGGGGCCCTGCATCCGCGAGGCGCAGTACAAGACGTTCCGCGACCTCTACGATGCCGGCGACAAGAACATCGGCTTCGCCAGCAGTTTCGACCAGCGGAAGAGCTTCTATCACCCTCAAATCAAGATTCCGGTTGGCGAGCGAGCCGCCAAGTGGGCGCTGGTGACGCAGTACGAACTGATAACAGGCCGCGGCGCCGAAGAGCACTGGCTTCCGCCGTCGATCAAGGAGGTCAAAATCGTCGATGGCACGATCAAGCTGACCATGAGCACCGCCATAAAGAGGAAAGACGAGAGTGACGACAAGTTGGTCGGCCTTGCCATCGCCGGCGAAGATCGGCGTTTCTACCCCGCCGACGTCAACTGGTTCACCGACGGCACCAAGGACAATCGCAATCGGCTGGTTTACTCCCGCAACATTCTGGTTCTAAGCAGTCCATTTGTTGCCAGGCCCGTCCATTACCGGCACGCCTGGGCCCGCAATCCCATGTCGAACATCGCCAACAGCCGGCAGATTCCCCTTGCCACGCAGCGCAGCGATGACTGGCTCCTGGAAGAGACGCCGGTGAAGTTCCCCACACCGCAAGGCATGACCGAAAGGAATGCCGCAAGGTACGTGCGCGGGAAGATTGTGAAGGAACTGGAACTCGATGACGCCGAGCGCCGCATCAAGGAAGCCGAAGCGACCGTCGCCAAGTTGAAGGAACAATTCACAAAAGACAAGGATGCATGGGAAAAGAGGAAGGCGGCTGACGCGGAAAAGCTGAAGGCCGCGAAAGCCAGGGCGCAATAGCGAGCCGTTGGCCGGGCCACGGGCGACTAGAGGCGGCAAGGCAGCCGTCCGGCGACTTGGCCAGGCCGGGCGGTGAATCATCGCGAGAAGCAGGAAACCAGAACAGGACGAAACATGCCTTCAAACAAGGTCGTTTTCGCCGTTATTGTCTTAAGTCTGCTCGCCGTGTGCCCGGCCGGGGCAGCCCCAGCCCAACATGCCCCTCCCGACCTCAACGGGGCGTGGTGGGTGTGGGCGCCGACTGACGACACGCCGCCCGCCGGGCCGTGCTATCTTCGCGGGACCTTCGCCCTGCCGGACGACGCAAGGGTCAAGGCAGCCGAAATCGACATCACGGCCGACAACCTCTTCGCGCTGTACGTCAACGGCAGTTTCGCCGGCCAGGGCCATTCCAGCCCCGACTTGTGGAACCAGGCAGTCCGGCTGGACGTGACGGCCATGCTCAAGGGCGGCAAGAACGTCCTGGCTATCGAGGCCATCAACACAGCGTCAGGCCCGGCCGGGGTAATCCTCAAGCTCGTTGCCGAACTGGCGGACGGGCGGCGGGTGACGCTGACCACGAATCCCGACTGGCTCGCCACGGACAAGGAGGTCAAGGGCTGGCAGCAGGCCGGCTTCGACGACACGCATTGGTGGCAGGTCAACGTGCTTGGCCCGTACGGCTCGGCGCCATGGGGAAAGTTCGCCGGCAATCTCGCATCGGTGCCCGTGCGAAAGGCAGGCTCGACCGCCAAGGCCGCGATGACGTGGCAGAAGGTCGTCGCCGCCCAGCGGGTCGCCCAGAGGGGTCCGGCCGAGGCCGAGCCGCCGCCGGGCTACATCTGGCCGGAGGGTATAGTCTTCGTCGGCGACGATTGCAGCCTCTACCGCGAGGGTCCGCGCCGCAGCCCCAGCTACGGCAGCCTGGGCGTGACGATGTTCACCGCCCGCAAGTCGCGAAGCTTTCCCGAGCACGACCTGCCCGCGCCGATCAAGATGGGGCGCAAGCTCTACGTCCTCGCCCCGGCCCGGCCGGGCACAAAGCCGCAAGTTCTCCTGGACGCAGGCAAGGGCGTTCTCGGCTCGCCGAGCGTTTCATTCGACGGCAAGAGCGTATACGTGTCCATGGCGCCGGCCGGCGACGCGTTCTTCCACATCTACCGCGTGCCGGTCGCCGGGGGCGCTCCCCAACGCCTCACGGCTGGGCCGTTCCACGACATCGACCCGGTCGAACTGCCCGACGGGCGAATCGCCTTTACTTCCACGCGGATCGGCACGTTCGAGGAATACCACAGCCCGCCATCGCGCTGCCTGTTCGGCATGAAGCCGGACGGCACGGACATCAGGCCGATCACGACCACGTTCATTTTCGACAATGAGCCGGAGGTCCTGGCCGACGGGCGGATATTGTTCATCCGCTCGGACAACTTCTTCGGCCGGGGCAAGGTCGAGACGATTCTACACGCGGTCTTCCCGGACGGCACGAATGGCTTCACGGAGTTCGGCCTGGACAACGGCCCGGAATACGGCGGCCGCCTGCGGGCCTTCTACTGCGGCAGCCCCGCGCCCATGCCCGACGGGCGGGTGGCGTTCGTCTCGTCCCGCGGCATCATCATCGGCGAGCCGGGCAGCCCGGCCGGCCAGCACCAAGAGTACCGCCTGCCCGTCGGCGACCTCGCCGCCACGCCGGATGGCAGGCTCATATGCACCATCTCCCGGACAAGCCAGGTCACGACCGAGCAGGGCGGCAGGAAACGCACGCGAAACGAGCTCACCTACGACAAGATCAATATCTTCGACCCGCGAACCGAGGAACTCGTGGCAGTGTACGACTCGCCCGGCGTCGCGCTGCACTCGCCGGTGTTCCTGGGCAGCCGCCCGCGACCGCCGGTGCTCGCCCACAAGGTGGACCCCGCCACAACCAACGACACCACAGCCACCGGCCGACTGTTCTGCCAGAACGTTCGGCTGACCCGCCAGACCACCGCCGGCTGGCCACACGTGCGGGCCATTCGCGTGCTGGGCGGCAAGGGGCTGACCATGCGGTCCAGCCACGCTTACATCGTCCACGCCGGCAGCGAGATTGTCGAGTTGGGCACCGTGCCGCTTGCGCCGGACGGGTCGTTCTTCGTCGAGGTCCCAGCCGACATGGGCATCGCGTTCCAGGCCGTCGACGCCGAAGGCCGAAGCGAGCTCAACGAGATGTCGTGG
>JAUWQU010000375.1 GCA_030610965.1 Phycisphaerae bacterium | reverse complement strand
CAGAATGACCAGCAACGACAGGCCCACCGACAAAGCCAGTATGATCAGGATCATCCGCCTGCTGGTGGTGGCCTGACGCTGGATGTGAGTCACCGGCACCGTGGCCAGGAAATATCCCATGGCCTCGCCGGATACCTTCCGGGCCGTCCACGCCACAGCCATCTGCTCCGCCGACGTCAGCCAGATCGTCAGAGCCGTGGTGTCGTCGTCCAGCACACCCGAGGGAAGCTTGCTGCCGGAAACCAGCACCAGCTTGCTGTCGGACAGCAGGCCGAGCTTCTCCATACGGCCCGAATCCAGCGGTCGGGCCAGGAGGATGTAGCCCGCGCAATTGGCATCCTGCTCCAATGATCGGACCGGGCATTGCGAGAACACGGCCGGGCCGGCGGCCAGGTGGAGCAGCCCTTCGGCGGCGCCCTTGACGGCGACGTCCATCGAGCGGGGCTCGTCGGCATCGTCGGCCTGTTCGGGCTCATCGTCGGCCGACCACGACCGCATCACCCGCCCCGACGGGTCGGTCAGCCTGGCCATGCGGATGTCGCAGCGCTACATGTCCAGGTGCATGATCTCGTCGAGCCGCCCGGCCGGGCCTCTCGGGCTTTTGTCGTAGAAGAGCCGCACGACATCAAGATCTTCGGCCAGGCTCGCGGCGCAGCGTCGTAGGTCCAACTGCTCGGACTGCAGTGCCAACTGCGTTCCGTGCCGCGTTTGCACGGCCTCATCGCGCAGTGCAGCCCACTTCTGCTTGTCGATGTTCGGGCGGAGGAAGAACACGTCCAGCAGGAAGATTCCGCCTGCGGCCAGGATGGCCAGGATCAACAGAACACCAGGTGAAGTCAGCTTGAACCGTGCCATATCATTGTTTCCTACCGAGTTCGACCACAATGGGCGCGGGCACACAGACGAATGCTGTGCCCACGTCAGCATGGAGGTTTATCGGTCGATAATGGGGGGCTCTTGCTTAGTAGTATACGTTTTGTCCGCCCTCTTGGGCGAATGGGGGCGGGCCAAGCCAAGCGGGTTCTGGTGCGCCTCAAGGGCCTCGATCGGTTGCGACAGGTCGGCGGCGGGCGCTATTCCAGTCGCATTACGCCTTTGCGCAAGGCGAACTTCACCAGCGTGGTCTGGTCGTGAATGTTGAGCTTGCACATCAGCCGGGTGCGGTGCGTGTCGACCGTCTTGACCGCCAGGCCCAGCGAGTCAGCCACGTCGCGGTTGGTCTTGCCTTCGGCCGGCCAGCCGGGTAGAACACGCCTAACATGGATGCGGTAATATTCGATTTCGACGGCGTTGTCGTGGACTCCGAACCCGTGCATTTCGCCCGCTTCCGCGACGTGCTGGCCACCGTCGGGCTGGAACTGACCGAGGCCGACTACTACGACAAGTACCTCGGCTACGACGATCACGACTGCCTGCTGATCGCCGCCGGCGACCGCGGCGTGGAACTGGCCGAACCTCAAATCGCCGAGCTCACCGCCGCCAAGACCGAACTGGTCCAGCAGACCTTCCGCGAGTCCATCGAGGCCCTGCCGGGTGCAGTGGCGATTATCCGCGCCATCAGTGCCGCGTCTGTGCCGCTGGCGATCTGCTCGGGCGCCCTGCGCGACGAGATAGTCCTCGCCAGCCGGACCATCGGCGTGCTGGACTGCTTCCAGGTTATCGTCGCCGCCAAAGACGTCTCCCGCGGCAAGCCGGACTCCGAAGGCTACCTCGTCGCCCGCGACAAACTCGCCCACGCCGCCGGCAAAGACCTGCGCTCACAGCGCTGCGTCGTAATCGAGGACTCCCCGGCCGGCATCGAGGCGGGCAAAGCCGCCGGAATGAAAGTCCTCGCCGTCGCCACCAGCTACGCCGCCGCCCACCTCGCCGACGCCGACTGCGTGGTGAACTCCCTGGCCGACGTGACGGTCGCGGAACTGGAGCGGCTTGTGAGATAATCCTGCTCATGGGCCGGGGGACTCAAAGGGACCGAACTATGTGGACTCTACAATGCTTGTGGCCATTGATCTTGCTGACGGCGATTGTCGGCCTGGCCGGGTCGGCGCAGGCCGTGGCGGCGGGCGAGCAGGAGCCCCTGGTGCTTTACGCGGCGGATGACGGCGAGCAGGCACCGACGTGCGTGGTCGAGCCTCTGGCCCGCGATGCTACGGCCGGGCACCCGTTCGGCCTGAGCGCCGAAGAATAGAGCGACCATCCCGGGCGCGGCCCGGGAGATAGGGCTGCGGGCATGGACCGGCGAGAGTTTCTGAAGCTGACGGGCTCGACCGTGCTGCTTTCAGCCGCCGCCGGACCCGCGCAGGTAATTCGCGGCATTTTGGGAGATTCAAACGCAATGACATCGCCAACTCGAGTGATCAGCCGGACAGCCCCCGTGCGGTGGGAAGACGCCATGATCAGCGGCAACGGCTCGACGGGCATCATGGTCATGGGGCTGCCCGTGGACGACCTTGTGATCGTCAACCACGCCAAGTGCTGGACGGTTAGTTCGGAGTTCAGGCCGCTGGCGCCCGATCTTCGCGAGGCCTGGAAGAAGGCCCGCAAGATCGCCCAGCAGGGCCGCTACCGCGACGCCGACTCGTACGTCGCCGGCGAGGTGAGGCGAATCGTCCGGGAGAACTACGGCGACAAGGCCATGAAGGGCATCCGCCCGTGGTACGACCGAACGCACCCGGCCTTCCACATGCACGTCGCCACGGAAAGCGCCGGCACGTGCGACCGATACCGGCGCGAGACGAACTTCGCCACCGGCGAGGTCACCGTCTCCTGGACGGACATCCGCGGCGACTGGGTCCGGCGGACGTTCGTCTCGCGCACCCACGACGCCATCGTGATGGAGCTTACGGCGCCGGTGGGCGCGGCGGTCAATGCGTCGCTGCGGCTGACCGAAGCGCCCGGCAAGATGGACGACGACATCGGCTCGGTCACCATCGACCACGGTGACGCGGAGATGTACTTCCACGCCGCCTACGGCAGAACCATGGGCAAGCCGAAGCCCGAGGGCTACCACGCCCTGGCCCGCGTGATCGTCACCGGGGGCAAGGCCCGCGCCCGAGCCGACGAGCGGCTCGATATCAGCGGGGCCAAGCGCGTGCTGGTGCTCATGCGGCTGGAGTACCTCGACGACGCCGGCGCTGCCGACCGCAAGGCCCTTCGCAAGGCCCTGGCCGAGCTGCCGGACGACTACGACAAGCTGCTCGCCCCCCACGCGGCCGTCCACGGCGAGATGTTCAGCCGCGTCACGCTCGACCTCGGCGGCGATCCCGAAAACGCGCTTTGCAGCGAGGCGTTGTTGGCCCAGACGGCCAAGGGCAAGTCGCTGCCGGAGTTCTTCGCGCTGATGCACGCCGCCGGGCGATACGCGCTGATCTGCGGCGCCACGGGCGATCTGGCCCCGTCGCTGATGGGCATATGGGGCAACGACTGGACCCCGCCATGGGACGGCCGGTACACGTTCGACGCGAACCTGAACCTGGCAATCTCCGCCGCCGCCCAGGGCAACCTGCCCGAGGCGATAAACACATACACGGCCTTCCTCGAACGCAACCTGGACGACTGGCGGGACAACGCCCGCAAGCTTTACGGCTGTCGCGGCGTGGTGACGGACCTCTGCCAGGGCTGGCGGCACGGCACGGTGTTGATGGCGACGTATCCGTGGACCGGCGGCGCCGGCTGGCTTGCAAGCTACCTCTACGACCACTACCTGCTCACGCAGGACCGCGAGTTCCTGGCAAAGCACGTGGTCCCGCTGCTCAAGGAGGTCGCGGACTTTTACGAGGACTTCCTGAAACTCTACCCGGAGCATGACGGGCGGGCCGTGTTCTACCCGTCAATATCGCCCGAAAACGTGCCGACGATGACCCCCGAGGACCAGGCCATCGAGGTTGTGCCCAACGCCACCGGCGAGATCGCCATCTGCCGCGAGGCGCTGACGAACCTGATCGCGGGTTGCGGCGACCTGAGCATCGAAAAAGAGAACATCCCGCGATGGAAGGCGCTGCTGGCGAAGTTGCCGGACTACGTCATCAACTCCGATGGCGCCCTGGCAGAGTGGGCGTATCCGGGCCTCGGCGACACGTACAAACACCGGCACTGCTCGCACCTGTACGGCATCTGGCCGTCGCTGGAGATATCCCCCGAGCGGACGCCGAAGCTCTTCAAGGCCGCCCGCGTCGCGATGGAAAAGCGGCTCGATGCCGGCCTCGGCAACAAGGCCGCACACGGGTTCATGCACATCAGCTTCGTCGCCGCCAGGCTCAAGAACGCCGGCCTGATGGGGCGAATGCTGAGCGACTTCTCCAAGCTGCCGTTCGTCAACACCAGCTTCATCACGTGCCATAACCCGGGCCCGCAAATCTACAACCTCGACACCACCTTCGCCATGCCGGCCGTGCTGATGGAAATGCTCGTCTTCTCCGAGCCGGGACTCGTCGAGGTCCTGCCCGCGCTGCCGGTGGAAAAGTTCAGGCGCGGCACGCTTCGCGGCGTGCTGGCCCGCGGCGGCGTGGTCGTCGAGGAGCTGCATTGGAACGTGGCCCAGGGCCGCGTCAACGTAACGCTCCGCAGCGAGAAGCCCCAGTCGGTCACGCTCCGAAGCGGCGTCCGCGTGCGATTTCTCCACGCCGAGAACCCCGACGAGCAGAAACTGACCACCCGTCAGGCCGACCGCGGCGGCTGGCGCATCGACCTCCCAGCCGCCAAGTCAATCAGCCTCCGCATGAACATGTAGCCGGACATAAACGAAGCACTACGACGAGCTTCTAAAGCGCGTCGCGGCCGTGAGGCCCAAGGGCATGATTCGCGGCATATGTTGGCACCAGGGCGAGAGCAACGACGGCGACGAGCAGTATCTCCCTAAGCTGAAGAAGCTCATCGCCGACCTGCGAGCCGACCTCAAGGCCCCGGAGCTGCCCTTCGTAGTCGGCCAGATCCGCCGCGAGGCCGGCGAGAAGCTCGGCGCGATCAACCGCCAACTGGCCGAGCTGCCCAAGGCCGTCAAG
>JAUWQU010000040.1 GCA_030610965.1 Phycisphaerae bacterium | reverse complement strand
AAGCACCGTGAGGAGCGATGGTGGGGCCGGGAATGCATGTGCGACCAGATCCTTTCGTAGTCCGGAATCCTCTTCAGGTGCCGGGGGGATTCGAACGCATACGCAAATGGGAATAGGATGGGGTCTGATGCCATCAACTGTGGCCGACAGTGTCCAGTGAATGCCGCCCTCCGAGGTGTCCCCACTGTGCGCCTGTTACCAGGTTCAGCCACTTGGTGACCGATGCGAATGCTTGCTCCGGGCTTCAAAGCCCTGCTTCATTCAGCCGGCGGATCAGGCTCGGTTTGCCGCTGTGCGATGTGCGCAGGGCGCTCAAGCGAGAGGCTGCCTCAGCCGTCTTGCCTCCACGGTCGGCCAGATCGCGGAGATCTCTGAGAAGCAAGACGGCCTCGTCATACCTCTTGGGCTGGCGCGTTGCGATGAGAGCGTCCACTTCCTGCCAGGCCTGGGCCTCTCGGCTGGCTAGCGCGTCCAAGTGCTTCTTGCGGGCCTTGGCTGCCTTCTCTCGTCGCTGAGCCTCGTTGCGCGCCCGTTTCTCGGCCGCCACGCGTCTGCGCTCCTGAGTTCTCCGATGGGCGGCGGCCAGAAGCTGGCCGACCGTGCGGACGGGGGGCTGGCCAGCGGTTTGCTTGGGCCGTCGTGCGTGCCGGAAACGCCGCAGCATCTCCCGCTGCACGGCCATCGGTGATTCTTGCGTCAGCCGATGCAGTAGTGTGTTCTTCTCCTGTGAGGAAAGCGTATCGATCCAAGAACGCAGTTCCTCGGCCAAGTCGCTTTGGACGGTCAACGACGGACAGGCCTCGGCGGCTGCCTCGACGAGCGATTGGTCAATCCGCAGGAAATCCGCCAGCGCCCGCAGCGGCGCCGTCAGTTCTCCAAGCCCCGGCGGGACTGGCGGCTCGGCCTCGTCTTCCTCGATCTCATGACAGCCAACGCAGTTCAGCCAGCCCAGATAGAGGCAGCGGAAGTCGCCCGCCAGCAGGTCCGCACGCAAGGGCGCCAAGGACGGCATCCAGCCCTCATCGCCTTCCCAATCGCCAGACTCATCCTCGGAAGACAGGCTTAAGACCGCATAGCCCCCGGCCAGGCGGAGGTGAGCACCGTCGGATGGGCAGTACCGCTTGGCCAGTTCCACATCCAGAGCGGCCTTGGGCAGACGAAAGCGAAGATCGTGCGTGCCCCAGTTGGCGAAGTACACGAAGGCGTCGTAGTACTTGGTCATGAAGCGGTCGATGTCGCCCTTGAAGTTGCCCCAGTGATATTCGTTGACGAAGCTGGTCGGCGTGATCCTGGCACGGGTCGAAAACGCCCGAACCTCCAACATCTGCTTGTCGGTCAGCGGCTGGTCCAGAGCCAGGAATTCGTAGTATTGGTATTCGCTCATCGCCGCGGCATTATAATACGGTGGACATGACAAATGCGATTGTGAACAACCTTTCATCGCCCGAAGCGAAGATCGCCGTGTTTCGCTCTTTGTTTCGCGGACGCGACGATATCTATCCGCGCCGCTTCGAGAGCCGAAAGACCGGCAAGAGCGGATATTCGCCAGCATGCGCCAACGAATGGGTTCGCGGCCTCTGCGACAAACGCTCCGTCAAGTGTGCCGACTGTCCCAACCGCCGTTTCCTTCCGATCACCGATGAGGTGATCCGCTGGCATCTCTCCGGTAGAGATGATGCCGGCCGTGATTTCGTCATGGGCGTCTACCCAATGCTCCAGGACGAGACATGCTTCTTTCTGGCAGTGGATTTTGACAAGAAGAACTGGCACGAGGACGTTGGGGCATTTCTTGAAACATGCCGCCAACTGAATCTCCCGACCGTGTTGGAGCGTTCCCGCTCCGGCAACGGAGGACATATCTGGCTGTTCTTCGAACAGGCCATCCCGGCCGGGCTTGCGCGAAAGCTTGGTTCGCACATCTTGACAGAGACAATGGAACGCCGCCCGGACATCGGCTTGGATTCCTATGACCGATTTTTCCCAAACCAGGACACACTGCCAAAGGGTGGGTTCGGGAACCTCATCGCATTGCCGCTCCAGAAGCAGCCGCGTGAACATGGTAACAGCGTCTTCCTTGACGGGCAGCTTACCCCGTATCCAGACCAGTGGGCGTTCCTGGCGACCATTCGGAAGATCGGCCAGCCCGAGATCGAGGGACTCGTGCGGGATGCCGAAGGCAGGGGGCGGATCGTAGGTGTACGCCTGTCATTGCCGGAGGACGACGACGCGCCCTGGACCGCACTGCCCTCGCGCCGCCGGAAAGAACCGCCATTTACAGGCCCACTGCCGGAGAGCATGGAATTGGTTCTGGGCAACGAGATTTACATCGCCAAGGACGTCCTGTCGCCTGGGCTTCGCAACCGGCTGCTCCGGCTGGCTGCATTTCAGAACCCGGAGTTCTACAAGGCGCAAGCGATGCGACTGCCCACGTACGACAAGCCGCGCATCATCGCCTGCGGCGAGGACTATCCGCAGCACATCGGTTTGCCTCGCGGCTGTCTGGAGGATGTGGGTGAACTTCTCTCTGATGTGAAGATCAAATCTGTCGTCCGCGACGAGCGCTTTGGAGGCGAGCCGTTGGACGTCTCGTTCCAGGGAGACCTGCGGCCGCAGCAGAAGGCTGCCGCCGACGCCATGCTGGCCCACGACACTGGGGTGTTGTCCGCGACCACTGCGTTTGGGAAAACCGTAGTGGCTGCTTGGCTGATTGCGAAACGTGGCGTCAACACCTTGATACTCGTGCATCGCCGACAGTTGCTGGAGCAATGGGTGGAGCGCTTATCAGCCTTTCTGGGCCTGCCGGTCAAGGCGATCGGTCGAATAGGTGGCGGGCGGAAGAAGCCGACGGGTTCGGTGGACGTGGCGATCATACAAAGCCTGGTTCGCAAGGGCGTGGTGGATGATCGGGTCGGTGAATACGGGCATCTTGTCGTGGATGAGTGCCACCATCTTTCCGCACATAGCTTTGAGCAGGTGGCCAGGCGGGCGAAGGCAAGATATGTCACGGGGCTCTCGGCCACAGTGGCCCGCAAGGACGGCCATCACCCGATCATTTTCATGCAGTGCGGGCCTGTGCGGTATCGCGTTGATGCGAAGGAACAGGCCAGTGCCCGGCCATTTACGCACACGGTGTTCGTTCGCCCCACAGGGTTCAACCCGCTGAAGACAGCCAATCCAGATGTTCGCAGGCAGTTTCACGAGTTGTACGATGACCTGATCGCGGACGAGGCGCGCAACCGGCTGATTTGCCAGGATATCGTAGAGACCGTCCGCGAAGGCCGGTCGCCCGTGGTGCTGACAGAACGCACCGGGCACCTTGAGCAACTGGCCGAGTTGTTATCTGCCGAAATCCGCCACCTGGTCATTCTCCGAGGCGGCATGGGCAAGAAGAAGCTGAGTGCCGTCATGGCTCGGCTAGCGGCGATTCCAGAGGATGAAGAGCGGGTGCTTCTGGCAACCGGGCGTTATATCGGGGAGGGATTCGACGACGCCCGGCTGGACACGTTGTTCCTGACTTTGCCGGTGTCATGGCGTGGGACCGTCGCACAATATGCCGGCAGGTTGCACCGCCTGCACGATCGAAAGCGCGAAGTCCGGGTGTACGACTATGCTGATCTCAACGTGCCGATGCTGGCCAGGATGTTCGACCGGCGATGCCAGGGATACGAAGCTATCGGATACCAGATTCTGCTGCCGGCCAGCGCCGTGCCGGGCTGGCCAGCCGATGTGCCGCTTCCGGTCGATCCCCAATGGAAACAGAACTATGCCGCCAGCGTTCGGCGGTTGATCCGCAATGGCGTGGACACGCCGCTGGCGAACCTGTTTGTTCATGCGGCCCGGTCCGTGCTTACCGATGCGGAAGGGGCCGACCGTGCTCGCAGTGCGACCGAGGCGTTCCTGTTCCGTCGGTTGGAAACGCTGCCGGAGACATCCGGCCGATTCTGTCTGAATGCTGAACTACCGATCCCTTTCGATGGCTGGGGCAAGATGGAGGTCGATCTGCTGTGTGCGGACGCGCGCGTCGCCGTCGAACTCGACGGCGCCCAACATCTGGACGACCCCGACGCATATCGCCGTGACCGACGCAAGGACGCTCTGCTTCAGGAGAACGGTTACTTTGTGCTGCGGTTCCTGGCCGAGGATGTCGGCAAGAGACTTGATGATGTGCTCGACAGCATCATCAGGACGCTGGAACACCGACGCAGAAGCGTTAGCTCGGGCTTCAGAGGCCCGGCCCAAGTCGATCGGCATCGATGATAGGGATTCAAACCAAGGGTACTCCGGCCACTTCTATTCCTCCTGCTGATGCGGTAGAATGGATGAGTTAACTTGGAAAGGTTCGCATGGCTGGGTCACAACGACAGGCTTGGCATCCGCGATACATACTTACGCCAACGATCGCCAAGGGGCTCATGCAGATCGAGGCGTCGCGGGCATTGGTCGAGCACACGCCACTACCTCCGGCGCTGGAGGCCGAGTTGCGACATCGCGTCCGCGTGCGTTCCACGCATTATTCGACCCGGATCGAAGGCAATCGACTGACGCTGGACGAGGCCCGGCAGGTAATCGCCGACCGGCAGGCCTCTTTCTCGGGCCGTGAGCGGGACGTCGGCGAAGTTCGCAACTACTGGAATGCTCTGCTTCGCGTGGAGGAGTGGGCCGCGAAGAAATCCCCGCTAGCGGAAGACCTGATCCGACGTTTGCACGCCTTAGTGGAGAAGGGCTCACGGGCCAAACCGACGCCGTATCGCGCTAGGCAGAATGTGATCCGCAATGCCGGCTCCGGTGAGATCGTCTACCTGCCTCCCGAGGCCAAGGATGTGCCCGCCCTGATGGCGGGCCTGGTAAAATGGGTTGCGCAAGCGAGCAAGGATGCCCTGCCCGTCCCGGTGATTGCTGGTTTGGCGCACTATCAGTTCGTGACCATTCACCCGTATTACGATGGCAACGGCAGAACTGCCCGGCTGCTGGCCACGTTTATCCTGCACCGCGGCGGCTATGGCCTGAACGGGTTCTTCTCCCTCGAAGAGCACCATGCCCGCGACTTGGATGGGTATTACGGATCTCTGGTCCCGCACCCGCACCACAATTACTATGAGGGACGGGCGGAGGCTGACTTGACGCCCTGGTTGGAGTACTTCATCCGGACGGTTGCCGCTGTGTTTGACGCGGTCCGCGAGGAAGTCCTCCAATGCGCCAAGCAGGATGTGCCTGCAATGCCGGATGAACTCCGCCGGCTGGACCGCCGCGCCCGCATTGTGCTGGGGCTGTTTGCCGGCAGGGAGCAGATCACAGCCGCTGACGTTGCCGACGCCTTGGGGCTGTCTGCGCGAATGGCGCGGAACCTTCTGCAGGAATGGGTCAATGCCGGCTGGCTTCAGGTGGCCAACCCATCCAAGCGGGCAAGGGCATATTCGTTATCGGCAGGATATCGGCAATACATCGGCAGCTTAACGGCAATGCGTGCGGGACAGTCGCCAGGCATGACGGGGGCACTGACGGACGAATGACTCGCGGATGGCTGCCATCTCCAGGTCCTGCACGGCTGCAAACATCGCATCCGTGGCGCCCGGCAGGATCAGTTCCGGCCCGCGGGCTTCCAGCAGATTCCACGGAATGACGAGCCGGTGTTGCCCCATACGTGCAGGGCGATTGTGCCGGCGGCGAAGGTGGTGTCGACGGCTTCGAGGTCTTTCCGGCCGTCCAGGAACACCGTGATCCTGGACCCGGCCAGGACGATGCGGACCTTGTGCCATTTGCCTCTCTGGTACCCCTCGGTATTGGCGGCGAGGGCGGTATATTTCCCACCGTTCCTGCATGCCAGCACGTGCTGTCGCCTCTGGCTGTCCATGGCCCACAGGTAGTGCCGCCGGGCGTCCTGGACCCGGAAGGCCACGCCGAGCATGTCATCGTCCTGGCTGCGGATATCCAGCGTCAGTTCGCCGTCGCCGAGGCGCTGGTCGCCGCGATAGATTCGCAACGTGCCGTACCGGGCCTGATCGGGCGTGGCTGGGCCGGCGCTGCCGGTGTAGATGTTCGCCTGCTGCGTGATCGTGCCGGCCTCGACCACCCATCGGCTCGGGCCGCCAGTGGCGTCGGATGCGTCCCATACCTCCCACGCCTTGGCGCCGGTGGGCAGCATGTCCTTGTCGACCACAAACCGGGCGGATGCCGTATCGCTGACCGGCTCGCCCGCGCGGAACAGCCTGGCCTTCAGCGTTACGGTGCGATCGATCGTCACGGGGCCAACGTACGACTTGGCGCCGGCGGTGGGGGTCGAGCCATCCAGTGTGTAGCGGATCTCGGCGCCCGGGGTCGAGGCGGGAGACTGGATTGTCACTGTGCCGGACTGGCCGACCACGCCGCCGTCGGGGTGGATAGTCGGCGGCCAGGCGCCGCGCGGCTGCAATGCGATGGTGGCTTTGGTCAGATAGCTGCATTGGCAGCCGGTGGTGGCGTCGGGCATCAGCACCAGGCCCCCGGCGGGGATGGTGTTGATCCAGCATCCCGGACGAATGCCGCCGTAGTCGGTCGTCGGGTGATCGGTTAGCACGTCGCGGTAGCCCAGCGTAGCCGAGCGGAACAGCAGCATGCCCGGCGCCGCTGAGATCGTGCCGCATCCGTAGCTCCGCGCGAAGGCCCAGGGGGTCTCTTTCCCGGTCCGCGGGTCGCGGACGGTCTTCTGCCGGCCGGTCAGGAGGTCCCACGCGTGTGGCTGAGCGTAGATGGTCCGCCCGTTGATCAGTGGCCGGGAGATGGTGCGTGCCCTGATGTCCCACAGTCGCTTGCCCGTGGCGGCCTCCAGGGCCGTCATGCGTCCGCCCAACTCGGAGCTGAGCTTGAAACGCGTATCCTGATAGCACATCAGCACCACGCCGTGGGGCCTGCTGACCGCCAGCATCGTGCCGTAGATGTCCTTGCCGCTTCGCCACAGGACCTTGCCGCTCTTGGCATCGAGCGCCAGCAGCACGCCGGTCGGCTGGGGCGTCTTCACCCCGCGCCGGTTGGCTATCTCGTCGGCCTTGGCGCGGTCGATGAGGAACACCTTCCCGCCGGCGATGGCGATGGTGTTGTTGCGGATCGACTCGGCCGCGTCGTAACGCCAGCGGACCTTGCCGCTGCTGGGGTCCATCGCCAGCAGTGTGCGGCTCTCGGTGAACATGCCGCCCATGTCCGACTTTCCGTACCGGTACGGCACGAGGTGCTGCTCGTCTGCGAGCGAACCGAACAGCGTCCCATCGGCGAAGGCGACGTAGCCCCATCGGCCGGGCTTGCCGTCGGCCAGCGGCGGCGTGTCGAAGCCGGCGGTCTGTCGGCCCGTGGCCTGGTCCAGGCGGAGGCAGCGGTCGCCGGTATGCACGAACACACTGTCGGCGCCGAGGCAGAAGTTGCTGCCCGTGCCGGCGGCGCCCATGAGGTGCTCCTGGTGGTACGGCTTGAGGACATCCGGCAGCGGGAACTCCCACAGCAGGCGGCCGTTGTAGGCGTCCAATGCGCGGAGGCCATCGACGCCCTCGGCGAACAGCCGGCCGTTGGCGACCAGCGGCGCCGGCGCCCGGCCGTGGCGGTTGGGAAGGCGCAGATCCGGGCTGCCGAACCACAGCATCCTCAAGGGGCCGCGGACGAGTTGGTCTTCGCCGCAGAGGCTGTTGCCCGGGTCGTGGTACTGGTGCGTCCACTCGCCGGCGCCTGCCAGGGGGGCGCGGCGGACGGCTTTGGCACTGCTGGCGCTGCCGATTAGAGCCACGCCCCCGCCGGGCCGCAGCAAGCGGTTGGCCTCACGGAGGATATTCGGGTCGGACGGGCCACCCAGGCCGCGGGCGCTGACGGCGAGGTCGGCGAAGTAATCCGGATACGGCGTTCGCTTCGGGTCGGCCAGGTGGACCGTCACTCTCGTTCCGTACATCCCAGCCGCACGCAGCGCCTTGCGGGCGTCCGCCACGTTGGCCGGATCGCTGTCCACTGCGTAGACGTGCAGCTTCGATCGCCGGGCCAGGGCGTAGGCCAACTGGCCTTTGCCGCACGCGAGGTCCACGCAATAGCCTTCGGTCACCCCCGCTTTCCGGAGGATCGTCTCGGCCGCGGCGTCGTACGGCGCGTTGTCGCCGAAAGGCGCCGCGGACTTGTGGTCCCTAGCGGCCACGGGCTCCGCTGGGTCGCCGCTGCCGGTCGCGAAGCAGTATATCTCGCCGCTGTCGGTGCTGACCAGTAGCCGGCCGGCCGCGGCGGCCAGCCCGAGCGCCTCGCCGTCCACCTCGGCCGACCAGGTCGCTTTCCTGGTCGCAACGTCCACGGCCGCCACTTTGCCCTTGCCGCCGGAGATGGCCGTCTTGCCCGCTACGATCAGCGACGAGCCGCCGGCTTCGACCGGGACGGACCACTTGACGTTCAGTGCCGGCTTGTCCCCCCCGGCCGGGACAGTCATGGGCTCGGCGGCGTCAACCGCGCGGAGCCTGCCTGCCGCGTAGTAGAGAAGCACGCCCGGCGAGGCGGCTGAAGCCGACGTGGGAATCCCGCGGAGGGTCAGCGCGCCGGTTTCCGCATCGAACGCCGCGCCGCCGTTGAGCAGATGCTTGCCGATGACCGCGACGGCCGAGCCGCCGTACTGCCCGTACTTCTGCAAGTGGAAGTATCGCAGTGTACCGTCGAGCCGTGACACCACCGCGGGTACAGCCCGGCCGGTTGGGACGACCAGCGACCCGCCCGCCACGGCCAGGTAGCCTTGTGCGGATATGCCGCTGTGTGCGTTGGCCCCGCCGTGCGGCTGGGCCATGTAGAGCCCGCCGAGTTGGTCATTCGACCAGAGCACCTTGCCGGTCCGCACATTCAGGGCGGTCAGTATGACCCCTTCGCTGGGCCAGATGCCGGCGCCGAAGTAGACCGTATCGCCGACGATCACCGCGCCACCCCGCGCGCACCATCGCGAGATCAGCCTGCCGTTGCCCAGGATCATCTCGCGGGTCGGCCCGCCGCGATGCTTCCACAGTAGCTTGCCGTCGCCGGCCCCAAGGCAGTAGAGCACGCCGTCGTCGCTCGTGGCCAGCACTCGCAGGCTGCCCTGCCCGCCATCCTTGGGGCGCCACAGGGCCGGCGCGTGCCGCACCGGGCCGTCGGTCACGAACGACCAGACCTCCCGACCCGTGGCCGCATCCAGACAGTGAATGGCGCAGTCGGCGCTGCTGGAGAAGAACACCTTGCCCGCCGTCGCCACAACGTGGAATGCACGGTCCTCGGTCAGCCGTTGGGACCTGGGCCACGCCGATTGGGGTTTTCCCGACGGGCGGTGGACCCATGCCGGCGACAGTTCCGCCGCCAGCGGCTCAGGGCTGTAGCCGCTCCGGGCGGCGTCGGCGCGGTACATCGGCCAGTCCGCAAGGCACGGGTTGCCACCGCAAACTGCCAGGCACGCACATAGTCCCAGAAGAGTCTTCATCCGCATGTCCTTACCTGTTTTCCTGCCGGCTTCCGTTTTGAACACGACCGTCGTGCCGACTCGCCCGGGTCGTGGAACGATGCAGTTCAGGCGCACCTACCGCGGCCGCACGTCGCCGGTGTTGACCATGCTGGCCAGGGCGTTGTCGTCGGCGCGGAGGGGCAATTCCACGACGCCGCGGATGCGGGCGGAATGCCAGATGGCGAAGATGATCTCCGTGCCGTCCAAAGCCGAAAAGCCGTTGACCTCGCTATCGGTGCCGGCCTTGGTGCAGGCAACAAAATCGGCGACCGCCCGCTCGATGTAGCCCGGGCCATGGCCGTGCTCGCAATCGGTGTCGACGTACTGCCACTCGCTCTTGCCGAAGACGCGGTAGCGCAGGTGCTGGCCCTTCGCCGCCGGATCGCGCGGACATATCTCGATGACGCCGTCCGTACCGATGGCGCGATAGTGGCAGCCGACGAAATCGGCGCACCGGCCGGTGGCGCCGAAGCCCTGCACGCCGTTCTCGTATTCCCAATAGGCCAGTGCCGTGTTCTCGTTGTGGGTGTCGAAGACGACGTTCCACTTCGCGTAGTCGATCTGTCCGAGGACCCATTTGGCGCGGGTGCAGCCGGCCAGATACCCCAAAAGATTGAAGTTGTGCGAGCCGTACTCGTAGAGGTCGCCGGCGCCGAATTCGACGCGGACCAACTTGCCGATGGCGCCCTGCTCGATAAGCTGCCGGCCCATGCGGAAGGGCTTGCCGTAGCGGCGCTGGTGGTCGAAGCCGAGCTTGACGTCGCTTTCCTCGCAGGCGGCGACCATCCGTTTGCAGTCGCCCCAGGTGTAGGCCATGGGCTTCTCGCAGAAGATGCCCTTGGGCCGAGCCCTGGCCGTATCGATCACGATCTGGGCATGAACGTCCGGCCAGGTGGCGACGCTGACGATGTCCAGGCTCTCCTTGGCCAGCATCTCGCGATAGTCCGTGTAGACGGCCTCGCCGGGTATGCCGTACAGCTTGGCGAACGTTGTGGCGCGGTCGCGATACAGATCGCAGCAGGCCGCAAGCTGCACCTCGCCCTCAGGCAGGGCGCGGTAGGCAATCGCATGATGATTCGCCATCCCGTAGCCCATGGGGCCTGCCTTTTCCGGTTTGGGGCCGGTGCCGATAAACCCGACGCGAAGTGAACTCATGGTTTCTCCTGAAATGTCAAACTGATCGAATGAGCACATTCTACCCCACGACCTTCAATGAGAACAGTATCCCTGTCAAGGTGGAATTCTCGCAACGATGGGCTGGCCAAGGAACATCCGAAGCTGCCCGTTGCTGTCGGCCCGCTGGTGATGCGGCCAATCGCTGATGCGGCCAACCGCTGGACGCGTCAAGTCGATGCCGTTAAGCTAACCACTTGGCCTGGCCGTGCGCCGGCCGGAAGGAGACCGGGGCTATGATGCGGCGAAGGGACTTTCTCAAGGCATTGGGGATTGGAGGTGCCGCCATGGCGCTGGCGAACGGAACGCGCGCAGCCGAGGGGCTCGCTGGGCTCAACGGAGACTCGAAGCCCCGGCGGCCCAACATCGTGGTGGTCCTGGCCGACGACCTCGGCGACTCCAACGCAACGGAGATGGCGAAGAAGTCTCTCGATTTTCTCTGCTCAGCGGAATTCTACGATCAGGGCTTCTACACATGGTATGACTGCACAAAGAAAGAGTGGGT
>JAUWQU010000148.1 GCA_030610965.1 Phycisphaerae bacterium | reverse complement strand
CAAACGCGGATACGCGGAAACTCCGATGGCTCAAACGGACCGTAGCTCTCATGACATGCACCTCCAACTTTTCCTGTTGGCCCGCAAAACAGCGGGTCTGGACAATCGACACATAAACACAACAACAGGGAGCTGTCGGCGAACGAGAGAGCTAGGCTCGTCGCACTTCCTCCTGAGCGTACTGATCAGCTCCGCCGCTCCCACGCGGAAACCGGAGCAATCTACATAAATCCTACCACGAGATAGCCGTTTTGCCTAGTCGAAAACCGCCCCGGGGTAAAAAGAATATGCCCCGATCCCATCCAAGTACATTTGTCCCAGAAATCCCTCACAAAGGCAAATCCCCACAGCCAATCCGTAGTATGTGCCGTTTAGTGCCTGCTTTTACTAGGCTTACATAAAGCACGCCCGTGGCTTCGACGTCGCGTGCCCTGGCAACGCCATGAGGCACGATGCCCGGCGGAAGGAACGGCGGCCCCGACCGATTCGGCCGGGGCCGCCGTTTGAAAACCCGTTTGGCGCCGTGATGGCTTGCCGCTATCAGAAAAGCTTGCCGATCTCCGGCAGGCCGCCTGTCAGGGGCAGGGCGTAATTGAAGAAGGCCTTGGTCACGTGGTTGCCGGCTTTGTTGAGGTAGCTGCGCGGCATGTCCTTAGTCACGCGGGCAACGTCCTTGAGTTCCGCACGAACGAACTCGACCTTGTACTTGTCGCCCTTGAGCCTCTTGATGGCCACCGACCCGTCGACGTTGCCGGACATCGCAAGCTCGACGGCCTTTCGCCCGCACTCGCGGGCCTCGGCCTGGTCGACCGGCGAGGCGAAGCCGGGGAAGCTCCGCTGAAGGTAGCCGAACGTGTCAGCCCGGACTCGGAGCGACTTGTACTGGCTCTTCATCCGTTTCTTGAGGTAGTCGGCCAGGAAATCGCCCAGCGCGCCGGAACCGGAAAGCTGGATGTTGCCGTGACTGTCGCGTTCGACGTGCCTGCCCAGTTCCTTGGCCAGGGCGGCGATAATGGGCGTGTGGGTCTTGTCGGCAACGCCTTCGCTGACGGCGATCTGGCAGCGGCCGAGCTTTCCGTAGACCCGCTTGACGTCTTCCAGAAACGACTTGGTCGAAAACGGCACTTCCGGCACGTAAACCAGGTGCGGGCCGTCCGTGGCGTCCTTCCGGCCAAGGGCGGCCGCGGCCGTAAGCCAACCGGCGTGCCTGCCCATGACTATGTTGATCTTGATGCCCGGCAGTGCCGCCGAGTCGCGGTGGTCGCCCATGAAGGCCGATGCGACGAACTTCGCGGCCGAGCCGTAGCCGGGGCAGTGGTCCGTCACGCGAAGGTCATTGTCGATGGTCTTGGGAATGTGGAACACGTGCAGTTCGTAGCCGGCCTGGTTGGCCAACTCGTTGACGATCCGCGCCGTGTCGGCTGAGTCGTTGCCGCCGATGTAGAAGAAATACCGCACGTTGTTCTTGGCGAATACCTTGGCGATCTTGTGGCAGTATTTCTCGTCGGGCTTGTCGCGGGTGGAGCCCAATGCCGCAGCCGGGGTTCCGGCGACGCGCTCGAGCAGCGCCCTGTCGATGCCGCCGAGGTCGATGAAGTCCTCGCTGACGATGCCGCTAACGCCGTGCCTGGCGCCCAGCAGCTTGCCGATGGCCTTCGTTTTTCGCACGGCCTCGATCACGCCCACGAGTGACTGGTTGATGACCGCAGTGGGTCCTCCGGACTGTCCGACTACCGCGTTTGCCTTTACCGCCTTGCTCATGCTTGCCGGTTCCTTTCAGACTTCATGTTGGCGCCGATGGCCCCTGGCCACGTGCCGTGAAGATCTTCTCCTGGCGTGGGTACGATCAGCTCTTGAGCATCTCGCGTTCGATGTAAGTGGTGTCCCACTGCCCGGCCTCGAACTTCGGGTGGGCGAGAATGTCCCGGCACAACGGGATGGTGGTCTGCGTCGGGTAGATCACGAACTCGTCCAGCGCCCGGCGGGCGGTGGCGATCGCCTCGGCCCGCGTCGGCCGGTGGACCACCAGCTTGCCGACCAGGCTGTCATAGCTGGAGGGAATCTCGTAGCCCTGGTACACGTGCGAGTCCCACCGCACACCAAGCCCGCCGGGGGCCACGAAGGCCTCGACCCGTCCCGGGCTCGGCCGGAAGTTGTGGGCGGGGTCCTCGGCGTTGATGCGGCACTCGATGGAAGAGCCGCGTTGGGCGATGTCCTTCTGCTCCAGGTCCATCCGCTCGCCGGCAGCCAGGCGGATCTGCCACTTGACGAGGTCCTGATCGGTGACCATCTCAGTGACCGGATGCTCGACTTGGATCCTCGTGTTGACTTCCATGAAGTAGAAGTTCAGGTCCTTGTCCATGATAAACTCGACCGTCCCGGCCGAATGATAACCCACTTCCTTGGCCAGCCTGACCGCGGCGTTGCAGATCTCGTCTCTCAGTTCGGCCGGCAGGTTGGGCGCGGGGCTTTCCTCGATGAGCTTCTGGCGCCGGCGCTGGACGGTGCATTCCCGCTCGAAGAAGTGCAGGATGTTCCCGGCCGTGTCGCCCATGAGCTGGACCTCGATGTGGCGGAAGTTCTCGATGCACTTTTCCATGTAGAGCCGGCCGTCCCCGAAGGAGATTTCCGCCTCGGTTCTCGCCTGCTTGAAGCACGACCGCAGTGTGGCCTCGTTGTGGGCGAAGCGGATGCCTCGCCCCCCGCCGCCGGCGGCAGCCTTGATGGCTACGGGATATCCCAGCCGCTCGGCAACTCTGACGGCCTCATCGACGGTGTCGATGGCGCCGTCGCTGGAAGGCGTGGTGGGGACTCGTGCGGCCTTGGCGAATTCCTTGGCGCGAATCTTATCGCCCAGTGCCCTCATGCTCTCGACGCTCGGGCCGATGAACTCGATTTTGCAGTCGCGGCAGACCTCGGCGAAGTGGGCGTTCTCAGCCAGGAATCCGTATCCGGGATGGATGGCCTCGACGTCGGCGATTTCCGCGGCGGCGATGATCCTGGGGATGTTCAGGTAGCTTTCGGCGGGCGGGGCCTCGCCGATGCAGATTCTATCGTCGGCAAGGTGCAGGTAGCTGGCGTTCCTGTCGGCCTCGGAATAGACGACGACCGTCTCGATGCCCATTTCCTTACAGGCGCGGATGATACGCAGGGCCACCTCGCCGCGATTGGCTATCAGGATGCGATGGAACATTGCGTGGTTCCTCGTTGGGCGATTCAGGCGGGCCTTACGCGGAAGAGGACCTGCCCGTACTCGACGGGCTGGGCGTTCTTCACGCAGATCTCGTTGATAATGCCGGAGACCTCGGCCCGGACCTCGTTCATGACCTTCATCGCCTCGACGATGCAGACGACAGTGTTCTCATCGACGTAAGAGCCCGCCGCTGTGTACGGCTCGCTGTCCGGGCTGGCGGCAAGGTAGAGCGTGCCGACCATAGGGCTCTTCACCTCGGCCAGCACCTCGGCGGGTTCTTCCTCTTTGCCCGCGGTCGGGGCAGCGGGCGCCGCCTGCAAGGCCGCCCCCGCCACGGCTCCGCCCCGCTCGCCCGACGAGCCTCGCTTCAGGACGATGCTGCGATCTCCGTCGCTGACGCTCACCTCGCCCAGGTCGTTTTCGACCATCAACTCAACGAGATTCCGTACGTCGTCGATCACCGGCGTCTTGGCCGGGCGGACGGGCTTGCGGGCCGCGACCGTCTTCTTTGGCGCCTTACTGGCCATTTGATTCCCTTCGTTCACAGCCGCATGGCATCGATGTCGCGGGGCAGGCCTGATAGCCGGCGGGCCGAGCCCGCCGTGACCAGCACGTCGTCTTCAATCCGTACCCCGCCTATCCCGGGCAGGTATATTCCCGGCTCGACGGTCACGACCATTCCGCTTTTCAGGCGGACCGTCGACAGCTTGCCAAGTCCCGGGGCCTCGTGGACTTCCCTGCCCAGCCCATGCCCCAGGCCATGTCCAAACTGCCCGCCATAGCCGGCCTTGACAATCACTTCGCGGGCGGCCTTATCGACCGCCTTGCAACCCACGCCCGGACGGATGGCGGCAATGCCCGCCTCCTGCGCCAAGCGCACCACTTCGTAAATCTCGCGCAGTTTCGCGGGAATTGTACCGGTGAAGACCACTCGCGTCAAGTCGCTGCAATAGCCGCCCGCGCGGGCGCCCCAGTCGATCAGAACGGCCTGGCCGGCCTTTACGCGGGCGGAACCCGGACTGTAGTGAGGCATGGAACCGTGCGCCCCTGCCGCCAGGATGGTCGGAAAACTCAGTCCGTCCGCCCCGGCCTGGCGCATGCGGTAGCCCAGCTCCGCGGCCAGGTCGCGCTCGGTCCTGCCGACCCAGCCCTTAGGCCCCAGGCCGCACAATTCCTTGAACGCCTTCTCGGCAATGCGGATCGCCCGGCGCATGATGCGAAGCTCGCCGTCGTCCTTGGCCTGGCGAAGACTCGAAACCACCTCCGAGACCTCCACCAGCTTTCTGCCGCCGAGCTTGCCGGCCAGGTCATTGCGGAGCTTGACCGTCACGTGCTTGGGGTCGAAGCCGAGTTTCCGCACGCGCCGGCCCTTCAGTACCCCGGCCAGGGCCGCCTCCATCGGGCCGGTCCGCACGCAGCATTCGATGTCGGGGCAATCCTTGGCCACCTGCTCGGTAAACCGCCCGTCGGTGACCAGGCAGGCCCAGCCCGAGCCGACCAGTAGAGAGCTGTCCTGGCCGGTGAAACCCGTCAGGTATCCGACATCCACCGGCTTGGTCACGAGCATCGCGTCCACCTTGGCCGCGCGAAGCTTCCGCACGGCCCGGCCGCGCCGGGCAGCATGCACGCCCTTGCCAGCAACCTTACGTACTGCCTTGGCCTGTCGTATCATCTGTCTCGCTCCTAGCCTGTGGCACAGCCGGGTAACGTTACCCCCAAATATCGATCAATACAACGTAAATGCGACGCGAGATTGGGCTTCGACTTGCCCGCCTTCCGACAGGCAAGTCCGCAATTGCTCACCTTCCTCCCGCGCCCGAGACGTCCTCGGCGAGGATGCGGTTGTCCTTGCGATACCAGATGAGTTTGGGGCTGGACCATGCCTGCGAGCGCCCAGCCTCGGGGTCTTCGTAGATGATGGTCGCCTTCGACGGGGCCTTGCCTTCCAGGAAGCCCCAGACCACCACCAAGTCATTGAGGCGGTTGTAGATCAGCCGCTGGGCGAGCACCTGCCGCGGGCTGTCCTTGAGGTTCACGTCGCCGGTGGCGCTGAACAGGTCCAGCGGGCCGAGCGTGGGCCCCTCTCGCAGCGGATCGCCCGCGGTTCGCGCGGCCGGGCGAGTGCTTGGCTGCGTGGCGGCCTTATCGGCTGGCGGGCCGAACTTGGCCATCATGTTCTCGCACTTGAGGATGGTCTTTCGACCTGCCGGCAAAGTGCCCCACTCATCCCGAGGCACGTTCAGCCTGTTGGTCAGCAGGACCTGGTCTCCGCTGCGATGGACCATGGTGACCGAGCCTTCCAGCGTCACCAGGCGATCCTTCTGCGACAACTGCATGTTCTTCTTCCACTCGAAGGCCGACTGGCTTGGCCGGTCCACCCCGGAGACCAGCCCATCCGCGTCGGCGATACGTTGGGGGCGCGGCTTGTCGTAGTCCTCGTTGATGAGCGTACCGTGGCCCAGCCTCGTGATCCGCCCGCTGTCGGCGTCGTAAATGAGCTTCTCGCCGGTAAGCTGCATGCGGCGGAGGAGGCGGTTCTTCTCGTCTTCGCGCCGGCTGCGGAGGACGATGTCCTTGTCGGCGAAGATCATCGATATCCGCCGCCGGCTGTACTGCTCCATGCCGACCGCCATGCCGCCTAGCCGCGATGCGCTGCGCTTGGCCGCCTTGTCGGCAACGACAGCGGCCGGGGCCGGCATCGTAGCGACCGCGGCGGCAAGGGAACTGTTCGGATCGGCCAACTGCTCGGTGAACAACAGTTGCAGGTTCTGGCAGCGGACATCGTCCAATGCGCTGTCCATCTCCACGTCGCCGGCGAACTCGGCGGTGCGCTTCGCGCCGCGGAAACTCATCCGCTTGGACCACGTCACCTGAACGGGCCTCGGCTCGGGCAGATCGTTGCCGTTGGTGTCCTTGGTTGTGATGAAGTTCAGCGTCCCGGCCCCATCGACGAAGGCGGAGTCGTCGGACTGGTCGAGGCGTATCTCCGCGCCCGTCAGACGGTTGGGGCCCTGCTCGATCCGAGCGGGTTCGCCCGGCTTGCCGGTCAGCACCGCGGTCCGCCTTGCGAAATCGTTTTCGATGAGGTGGCTCTCCATCCGCTCGCCCACGGCCGTCAGGGGATCGGCGTTGGGGTCTCGGCGGTCGTTGATGACCACGCCGCCCTCGGCAACGATAGTCGCCGGCCGGACGCTGCCGCCGGTGGCGAACGGCCCTTCCGCCCGGCTCGACGCGCCGCCCGCGCCGGCCTTCGACTTATCGACCTCGACGAATGTTACCGTGACCTTTCCGGCCGAGACGTCGCTGCCCTCCTGCCGGGCCTTTACGTTGCCGACTGCCACGGCGGTCTTCGGGTACGCCGAGACCCACTCGCCTCGCGCCATCGTGACCGTCAGATCGTCGCACTCGACTACGTCGCCGTTAGGATCGGCGCTTTGGCGAAGGACCACATCCCTATGAAAATCGGCCTGCTGGATGAACTGCCTCGTACTCGTCGAACCGTCCTTGCGGCGGACCTTTTCATTGATGAACGTGAGTTCGACGTTCTTGGCCCAGGTGATTCGCTCTCCGGCGGGCAGCAGCTTGGTGTCATCGGTCTCGATCAGATCGATGGCCTGAGCCTGGCTGAGGCCCTTGGGGAACCGCCTGGCCATGTGCCCTGCCCCTGCCAACGAGGCCTTGCCTGTCCCCGGCGTGAAATCAATTCGATCGCACACGACCTCCGCCCCCTCCGACAGCAGCAACCGCACCGGTTGGTCCGGATCGCCCTCAAGCCATCCCTCACGCTGGGGATGCTTGTAGTTGAAACGCCGGCACAGGAGCGTTGCACGGGTGTCGGTAAGCACCACTCGTTTTCCTTCGGCCGAGAGGTCGTAGGCGCCTCGCGATGGCGTCTCCGTCCGCCCGGTCGGCTGGATCACCAGCGGGCCGGTCCAGTAGATTTCCATCGGCTCGATGGCATCGGGGCTCGGCTGCGTGGCGGGCTCGCCCCCATCGCGGCGCTTGCTGCGCGAGGGAGCCAGCAGCGTGTCCGAGCCCTTTCGCTCCGAGTCGTCCCAGTCGAACTTCAGCCTCAGCACCGACGCGCCGCTCAACTGGCGGTTGCGGTGGATAACCTTCACGCCATCGTGGAATTCTGCCTGGTACTGGTTCCGAGGCTTGGGCTCGGCCGGGGCGGTAGACGTTGCCGCCTGCGACGCGGCGGTAGTGGGCTCGACGAGGCGAACGGAAACGGGCTGCGCCTCGGCCGGGTCGGGCTGGCTGGCCGGGAGCGGCGCCGGCGCCGCCGGTTTGGCAGCGGGGGCGGATGTCGGCGGCCCCTCGGCCGGAGCCCCCGCGGAAGCGGGCGCCGTCGTCGGCTCGCCGCCCGGCAGCGGGATCATGTCCAACTCGTCCGGAACGTTGTAGACGGCCATGTACTCGCCGTGCTCGATCCTCAGCAGACGAAGCTCGCGGGGCGACTCGTTCCAGCTTATCGTCAGCCCGCGCCCATAGATGTCGGCCTGCGGCGAGAACACGGTCACGCGTTTGTCGGTGGTTATCGTCAGGTGCTCGTTGTCGAACTCGACCTCGTCGACGTGGACCCGGACGACCTCATCCAGCCGCTGCTCGACGGGTAGCCTGTTCGGCTTGCGCGACGGGTCGAAGTAGATCGTCACGTCCCCGCTGAGCTTGGCGCGCCGCACGTTTACGCCGCTGTTGAGCTCCTCGCCGAACACCTCGGCCACGTCGGCGCGGAGGATCATCTGCCGCCCATCCTTCTGGTA
>JAUWQU010000085.1 GCA_030610965.1 Phycisphaerae bacterium | reverse complement strand
GACCCCCCGACAGACCACCGAAACCGCGCCAAACCGCGCTGCCTACCCACCGAAAGACCACATAAACCGCGCCAAACCGCGCTTCAGACCCCCCGAATGACACTTCGCAACAACCAAAACCGCGCGCCAGCCATCTTCTTTGCATCCAAACCACATCAAGAACCGGCCCGGCCACAACTTTAATGGAGATTACACCGATATTGTTTAGTCGAGTTATCCGGGATCGCCGGCATGCCGATTTCGCGCCCCAGCCATCTTCATGAACCACCAGATTTGAAAACTTCGGGGACAGACCGAAGGTCATCCCGGCCGGCGCGGGCCACAGGCTGCCGCCGGGCTTCGTTCGGGGGGCCGTGCTGTTGCCGCCGCCGAAATGACAGCCATTGCTATTCCGTTGCCTTTCCTGCATAATTGACAATCACGATCTGGTCCGCGAAGGGCGCATTAGAAGCTCCTTTAGTCCCAGAATTTGCGGGGGCTGCCAGGCGCGTCTCTGCCGGGATACAACCCGAAAAGCTTCGCCCCTTTCGGCCGCGGCCTCAAGAGGCGAGAAAGGCAGCGTATGCCGCGCATATTTGACAACATCGAGCAACGGCTTCTGCCGGCGCTGCAAGAGACGCTCGAAGTAGCCGACCATTCCGATTTTTGCGTGGGCTACTTCAACCTGCGCGGGTGGAAGCAACTGGACTCCTACATCGAGCGGTACGCGGGCGGCGAGGGCAAGTGCTGCCGGCTCCTTGTGGGAATGCAGCGGCTACCCCAGGACGACCTGCGGACTGCGATGAGTCTGATCAGGCGTGATGCGGCAATCGACAACCAGACGGCGCTTCGCCTCAAGACGAAGCTAGCCGAGGAGTTCCGCGAACAACTGGAGCTCGGCGTACCGACGGATGAGGACGAAGCAGGGCTTCGGCGCCTCGCCGCCCAGATACGCGCGAAGAAGGTCGCGGTCAAGCTGTTCCTTCGCCATCCGCTCCATGCGAAGCTCTACTTGCTCTTCAGGCCCGACCCCGTAAACCCGGCCATCGCCTTCCTTGGCAGCAGCAATCTCACCTTTGCGGGATTGGCCAACCAAGGTGAGCTTAACGTCGATGTCATGGATCACGATGCCTGTCAGAAGCTCGCCAAGTGGTTTGAGGATCGGTGGAGCGACCGTTGGTGCATTGACATTTCCAAGGAACTCGCGGACATCATCGAGTCCAGTTGGGCGCGCACGAAGCCGGTCCCGCCGTACCACATCTACCTCAAGATCGCCTGGCATCTGTCCAAGGAAGCACGCGACGGCTTGACAGACTTCCAGATTCCCAAGGACTTCGGCAACAAGTTGTTCGAGTTCCAGAAGGCGGCGGTGCAGATTGCCGCCCACCACCTCCACAACCGCGGCGGTGTGCTCCTGGGCGACGTGGTTGGCCTCGGCAAGACCCTCATTGCAACGGCCCTTGCAAGAATCTTCGAGGACGATCAAGGGATGAAGACGCTCATCCTTTGCCCGAAGAACCTCGTGCCAATGTGGGAGGACTACCGGCAGCGGTACGGGCTTCGAGGGACGGTACTTTCCTTGAGCATGGCTACCAGGGAACTGCCGAAACTGCCGGGGCGATACCGCTTGGTGCTGATTGACGAGAGCCACAACCTCCGCAACCGCGAGGGCAAAACGTATCGGGCGATCCAGGAATACGTGGCGGAAAACGAAAGCCGCGTCATCCTTCTTTCCGCGACGCCCTACAACAAGACCTACCTCGACCTGTCCAACCAACTCCGGCTGTTCGTGGCCGAGGACAAGGACATCGGCGTCCGCCCGGAACGACTGCTCCGCCAACTCGGCGAAGACGAGTTCACCCGCAAGCACCAGTGCCCGGTTCGCTCCCTGGCCGCTTTCGACCATAGCGATTATGCCGATGACTGGCGCGACCTGATGCGGCGCTTCCTGGTGCGCCGGACCCGCAGCTTCATCAAGGACAACTACGCCAAGACTGACCCGCCCTCCGGCCGCATGTACCTGACGTTCGAGGACGGCACGAAGTCGTTCTTCCCCAACCGTATTCCCAAGCGGGCCAAGTTCACCATCGACGACAAGGACCCCAACGACCAGTACGCCAAGATGTACGCGCCCAGGGTCGTGGACGCTATCGAAGACCTCACGTTACCACGCTACGGGTTGGGCAACTATGTAGCGCCAGCGCACCATACGCCGCCGACGCCGGCGGAAACCAAAATCATCGACGATCTGTCGCGCGCCGGCAAGCGGCTCATGGGCTTCTGCCGAACGAACCTTTTCAAGCGGTTGGAGAGCGGCGGCTTCGCGTTCATCCAATCCATCGAACGGCACATCCTGCGGAACTTTGTGTATCTGCACGCCATCGAGAACGGCTTGCCCCTGCCGATCGGCACGCAAGACATGGGCTTGCTGGACGCAAGGGTCTACGATGGAGATGAGCCCCTTCCGCTGCCCAACGGCGATGACGACGACAACGGGCAGCGCGAATCCGGCCAAGGCGAAGCGCCGCGGACCCCGGAGGATTTCAAGGCCCGCGCCGCCGATGTGTACCAGAACTACGCAAAGCACTACCAGGGGCGTTTCAAGTGGCTGAGGGCGGATGTGTTCATTCCGGACCTGGCCAAGGACTTGGAGGCCGATGCCCTCGCCCTGCTGGAAGTCTTGAAGCGTTGCGGCCAGTGGGACCCCGCCAAGGATACGAAGTTGGATGCCCTGGCCGACCTGCTGACCAAGCAACACCCGAAGGAGAAGGTCATCGTCTTCACCCAGTTTGCCGATACCGTTCGCTACCTGGAACGGCAACTCCAGGCCCGCGGTATCGACGCCCTGGCAGGCGTGACGGGAGATTCGCCCAACCCCACCGCTCTTGCCTGGCGATTCAGCCCTGTTAGCAATGAAAAGCGGGACTCAATCCCCCCCGACGATGACCTCCGCGTACTGGTCGCCACTGACGTGCTCAGCGAAGGCCAGAACCTCCAGGACTGCGCAATCGTCGTCAATTTCGATCTGCCCTGGGCTATCATCCGCCTCGTCCAGCGCGTCGGCCGCGTGGACCGCATCGGCCAGAAGGCCGAGAAGATTCTGTGCTACTCCTTCCTCCCCGCCGACGGCGTGGAACGGATCATTCACTTGCGATCTCGCGTTCGCCAGCGGCTCACCGAAAACGCCGAGGTCGTCGGCACGGATGAGGCGTTCTTCGAGGATGACCGTGACGACCGAGCCATCCGCGACCTGTTCACGGAGAAAGCCGGCCTCCTCGACGGCGATTCGGACACCGAGGTGGACCTGGCCTCCCAAGCCTACCAGATATGGAAGAACGCCATCGACGCCGACCCGGAGTTGGAGAAGGTCATTCCGGCCCTGCCCAACGTGGTCTATTCCACCCGGCCGCACAGCCCCACGGGCGGCAAGCCCGAAGGCGTACTGGTCTATCTCCGCACGGCCGACGACAACGACGCCGTTGCCTGGGTGGACAAGAAGGGCAACATCGTCACCGAATCCCAACTCACCATCCTCCGGGCCGCCGAGTGCAAGCCCGAAACGCCCGCCCTGCCCCGCCTGGCCGAACATCACGCCCTGGTCAAGAAGGGCGTGGACCTGATTGTCCAGGAGCAGAAGAACATCGGTGGGGGGCTTGGCCGGCCATCGGGCGCCCGTCGCCGCACGTACGACCGGCTAAAGCGATACGCCGAGGATGCCAGAGGCACCCTTTTCGAGCACGAGCCGCTCTTCGGGGCAATCGAGAAGGCTATCGAGGAAATCTACCGCTACCCGCTCCGCCAACTCGCGAAGGACATCCTCAACCGCCAGCTTCGCAGCGGCGTCGAGGATGAGGAATTGGCCCGGCTGGTCGTCAACTTGCGGGAAGATGCCCGCCTGTGCCTGATTCACGACGATGAAGAATCGCAGGAACCTCGCATCATCTGCTCGATGGGGCTTTCGGCGAACAAGGATGAGACATCGTGGTTTCGACCGCCGCCCAAGCCCCAGGCCAAGCTGCCTTTGGCTCAAGACAAGGGGCAGTAGCCGGTTTGCCTGGAAGGACAACGCGATATGCAGCTAAACGTGGCTCGGGTCCGGCAGTGCTTGAAGGACTTCAACTTCACCAAGCTCTTCGTTGAGGAGCTTGGCTGGGACTGCTACGGCACGGTCCTTGAAGTTACCGTGGATGGCCGGACGTACACGCTTGCCCCTGTCGCAGAGAAGCGCGGCATGGTCGCATACGTCACAGCCGCGGGCGCCGACAACGGCATTCCCGACTACCCGACGCGCCGCAAGATAGACCACCAGGTAACGAAGTCCGCGCGCGAGCACCTGTTGATCTTCACCGACGCCGCCAAGACAACCCAGGTCTGGCAGTGGGTCAAGCGCGAGCCGCGCAAGCCCACCGCCTGCCGCCCGCACACCTTCCACCGCGACCAGCCCGGCGACGCCTTGATTCAGAAACTCCAAGCTGTCGCTTTCGGCCTGGAAGAGGAGGCCGCGCTTACCCTTGTGGATGTGACCAGCCGCGTCCGCGCCGGTTTTGACATTGCGAAGGTTACCAAGCGGTTCTACGAATTCTTCAAGACTGAGCACGCGGCTTTCCTCAAGTTCCTCAAGGGCATCCCCGACGGCGACATGCAGCGTTGGTATGTCTCGGTCATGCTCAACCGCCTGATGTTCATTTACTTCGTCCAGAAGAAGGGCTTCCTGGACGCCGACCAGAACTACCTCCGCAGCAAGCTCGCCGCCAGCAAGGCGCGGGGCAAGGACCGGTTCTACAGGGACTTCCTCTGCCCGCTCTTTTTCGAGGGCTTCGCACAGAAGGAATCCGACCGCTCGGCCGCGGTCAACAAGCTCCTGGGCAAGGTTCCGTACTTGAATGGCGGCCTGTTCCTCAAGCACCAGATCGAGGAACTGCACGCCCGGGCTATTGACATCGCCGACCCCACCTTCGAGCGCCTCTTCGATTTTTTCGACCGCTACCACTGGCATCTGGACGAGCGCCCGTTGCGGCAGGACAACGAAATCAACCCCGATGTGCTGGGCTACATCTTTGAGAAGTACATCAACCAGAAGCAGATGGGGGCCTACTACACCAAGGAAGACATCACCGGCTACATCAGCCGCAACACGGTCATTCCGTTCCTCTTTGACGCCGCCAAGCCCAAGTGCAAGATCGCCTTCGACGGCGAGCAATCCATCTGGCGGCTCCTGGCGGCCGACCCGGATCGCTACATCTACGCCTCCATGCGGCGAGGGGTCATCGACGACGACGGGCAGGCCGTCCCGGAAACATCGCTGCCGGAATTCGTCCGCAAGGGCATGGACGACCCCAAGGCCCGCATGTTTAACCGGGACTACAACCTCCGCCAAGCGGTCATCCCAGGCCCCGATGGGGCCAACCTTGCCCTGCCTACCGAGACTTGGCGCGAGTACGTCGAGCGCCGGAAACGCTGCCTTGAACTCCGCGCCAAGCTTGCCCGAGGCGAGGTTCGGGACATCAACGACCTTATCACGCTGAACCTGGACATCGAGCAGTTTGCCCATGATGTGATAGAGAACTGCGAAGGGCCGGAACTGCTGCGGGCTTTCTGGCACGCCATCCTGCAAGTGACGGTTCTGGACCCGACTTGCGGGTCGGGCGCCTTCCTGTTCGCGGTGCTTAATATCCTGGAATCGCTATACGAAGCCTGCCTGGACCGGATGGAGGTCTTCCTTGATGAACTCGACCGCTCGGGCGAGAAGCACCGCCCGGAGAAGTTCGCGGACTTCCGCAAGGTGCTCGACCGCGTGGGCAAGCACCCCAACCGCAAGTACTTCATCTACAAGTCCATCATTCTCAACAACCTCTACGGCGTGGACATCATGGAAGAGGCGGTAGAGATCTGCAAACTGCGCCTCTTCCTCAAGCTCGTCGCCCAAATCGACCGCCCCGACCAAATCGAGCCGCTGCCTGACATCGACTTCAACATCCGAGCCGGCAACACCCTTGTCGGCTACGCTACCTACGAACAGGTCAAGAAGGCCGTCCAGTCGAAGCTGGATTTCGACAACGCCCTCGCCCGCATTGAAGAGAAGGCCAAGGACGTGGATAGGCTTTTCGGCCTTTTTCGGCAGCAGCAAGGCGAGCTTGGTGGAACAGTCACGGCCACGGACAAGCAGACGCTTCGGGATCGACTTGGCGAGTTGGAGAGCGAACTGAATCGCTACCTTGCGACTGATTACGCTATCGACCCTTCCAAGAAGGCCAGTTATAGCGCTTGGCTGTGCTCGCACAAGCCGTTCCATTGGTTCGTCGAGTTCTACGGCATCATGCGACGGAACGGTTTTGACGTGGTAGTTGGAAACCCTCCGTACGTTGAGTTGTCTAATGTTCTTGGTGAGTACTCCGTCCTAGGTCTCACCTTAAGTAAGACGGGCAACCTCTACGCCCTTTGCGTCGAGCGATGTTCGCAGTTCCTTACCAATACAGGGCGTCTGGGTATGATCACGCCCATCAGTGCCGTGTCTACGCCGAGGATGCTACCGCTCATGCGACTCATTGCAGCCACGTTCCATCCTCTCCATATAAGCAACTTCGCGGTTCGTCCAGGGAAGCTGTTTGTAGGCGTCGACATGAACCTGACGATCTTTCTGGGCCAGATGGATCGCAGGCAGGTCCTAGACCGTCACATCTTCACAACTCGGTATACTCGTTGGCAGGAGCAATTCCGCGAGTTCTTGTTCAACACCCTGGCGTATTCCATGACTGAACTGGAGCTTGATATCAGCTCTATTCCAAAACTGGGCTCCCCGGAGGCAATCTCGATTCTTGCGGCGATACGCGCGTATCCTCGCACCAACAACTGCATGACCGTTGGTGGGGAGGCTGATATCGTGCACTACCATAGCGGCGGGCGCTACTTCCGTAAATGCATACGCGAGAAGCTCTCAAACGAATACAAAGAATTGCGTCTGAATCCGGGATTCGGAGATGCCGCTATTTGTCTGTTGTCCTCCAGCCTGTACTATTGGTTTTGGATCGCCATTTCGGACTGCTACCACGTTACGAAGAGGGACGTTGAGTCTATGCCGTTTTCACCGAAGCTCGCCGAGGATAAAGCTTTTAATAACTTGGCCTCGCAACTTCTCTGCGACTTGAAGAAGAATTCTAGTGTCCAAGTACGGAAGCGCGCAGATGGCACGCAACAAAGAGAAGTGAGCTTCCACGTCGGTCTTTCAAGGCAACTGCTGGACGAGATCGACCGTCTTCTTGCGCGGTACTATCACCTTAACGACAATCAGGTCGATTGGCTGTTGGGGTTCGATGCCAAGTACCGAGGGAGTGTGGAAGATGCGTAGCACGTTTCTCGGCAACACGCCGTCCGAATCTGCCTTGGATGGCATTACGCAGATCATCTCCGGCGACGGCAGGGTTGATTTTGCTGTTAGTTATTTGCAGGTCAGCGGATGGCATGCTGTAAGGCACCTTATCCGTGGCCTTGACCCAAAGTGCGTTCGCATTCTGTTCACCGACCAATTCGATCTGACGCACCCAAACGCATTGCGTCTCGCTCTCAATGCAGGTGTGCAGGTGCGGCGGTATACGGGTTTTCGAGTTTACCACCCTAAGGTCTATCTTGCTCGCAATCGGCTTGGAGTTGCTCGAGGGGCTGTGGTTGGCAGCGCAAATCTCAGCGACTCTGGGCTACAGGGCGGCGTAGAAGCTGCGATCCTGGTAACGAATATCGGCGTACTTCGGCGTATCAGCCGTTGGTTCACTGAGTTGTGGAATGATCGGGAAGGTGCAGAAGAGATAGATCATGCTTTCGTGCGCGAATACCAAAAGCGTTGGCGCGTCGCTGCTCGTGGAAGGATTAGACAGCGAAGACTCCGCCGCCCGCTGACACCGCGAACGCGCGGACAAGCCGATCATGTGGAGGACATTGAGGTTCTCGATGATGTGTGTGAAACGATTGGGATTCCTATAGGCATCCTTAGCATGGACCAAGCAGGGAACAACATACGCAATCTGAGCCGGCTCTTAGCAATACTGCATGAATTTCCAAACATTGAAGGGAAGCCCCTCAGCGAGTTGCGGCTGTTGGGGCTCATCTATGGGTCAACTCTTAATGCCATTGGCCGAAAGGCACAGTCGTGCGAGAGCGTCGAATCCCTTGCCCATGTGTGGTGTAAATGGGTGAAGCATCAAAGCGACGAATCTCTCTCTCTGATAAACACCAAAATCGCTAGTTTTCGGCGGGCAGCAATGTTATTTTCCAGACTGAGGAGCGAGGTCAGGGCCTTCTTCTTTGCGAATATGCACAACCCGGTCGAGAGGAACGTCCTCATGGCCATCGAACTCTTGTGCAGTGCCAGTGAAGCAGTATGTGAGTTGAAACTTGAAGACTTTCGTGCATTGGCCCCAATCCTGCGAAATCCTGCGAAGCTGCCGAGACATCTCCGGGAAGCCATCCAAGACTACCGATGCAACAAGGGCAGCCGAAGTTGGACTGGCAATGATCGCGAACTGCTTCTAAGAGCGTGGCATAAGGCAAGATAGTCGGATGACTAGACTCGAAGTGATCACTTGCCCACCAGTTGCCAAGGGTATTCTTGGTCAAGACGCCCCCGCCCTGATGTCGGCCTTGGGCGACGTTGGGATTCTGGCTCGCCGCAGCCTGGGGGTCATCGCCTCGTTGCGGTGCCCGGCCAGCCTGATCCTGGCAACCCATGACCTTGCCCAAACGTGGGCAGCCAATGGCGAGGCCGTCATCGGGGGCTTCCACTCGCCGGTCGAGAAAGAGTGCCTGCGCCTGCTCCTCCGCGGGACCGGCCCGGTCGTCATCTGTCCGGCGAGAGGGCTTGAAGGAATGCGCATCCCGCAGGACTGGCGCGGGCCGTTGGAGCAGGGCCGGCTGCTTGTACTATCGGCCTTTGACGGGAAGATCAAACGACCAAAGGCGCACATTGCCGAAGCTCGCAATCGGCTCGTCGTGGCCCTTGCCGACGCGGTTTTCGTCGCCCACGCCAGCCCCGGCGGGAAGACCGAAACGCTCTGCCGGGAAATCGTCGCCTGGGGCAAACCCTTATGGACCGTCGCCGGCCCGGAGAATGCCAACTTGCTTGCGCTGGGGGCCTGCTCTGGACTCACTTGCGGCAATGTGGTCGGCTGAGTTGTGGGCACACCTGCCGGGGGCGACGGTAGCGTGAAGATGGCAAGGACCATCGCGATAGCCAGCGGGTAGCCAGCGGGGACAGTCACCTATTTAAGAGGCCGATTGGGAAATCAGGGCGGGATATGGAAACATCCATCCGGAATCAGGCCGGTAGCACATTTCCCGGCCCCTTTGTTCGCGGTGCCGCGTTTTCGGGCTTGCGGAAGTATTTCCGGGGGGGCGTTGGG
>JAUWQU010000007.1 GCA_030610965.1 Phycisphaerae bacterium | reverse complement strand
CCGACCACAAAGCTGCCTTTGAACCTTTAGGCCATTGACAAACTTTGGGTTTAATCGTACTATCTGATTAGGATAGTGCCCGAATGGCCCTGCCCCTTCTTATCGTTTTCCCTGGCCGGGCGGACCGTCCCTTTGCTGAATCGGCAGAAGGATCGCGGCGAACCATCGCTGGGGCCGTACGTATATAATCAGTAGTCAATTGGGCTTGCAGCCGGCGAGATGCGCGTCGGCCGTGGGCATGTCGGAATAGTTATCTCCTTTCTCGTTGAACTGGGTGCAGCAAGCGTGGCATCAATTCTGGTCATCCAGGGAGCGGATAAGGACCGCGCCTTCGACCTTTTCGACGGCGAGAACGTCGTCGGTCGCGCCAACGGCGAGGCCAAGCTCACCGACAGGACGGTGTCCCGCCGGCACGCCGCTCTTGTGCCCCGCAACGGCGAGTGGGTGCTGGAGGACCTCGGCTCGGCCAACGGCACTTACCTAAACGGCGTGAAGGTCACGCGGCCGATGCCCGTCCACCGCGGCGATCAGATCCGCTGCGGCACGACGCTGCTGGTCTTCGGCGGCGGAAAACCCACCGAGTCCACCGTGGACCTGGACGAAAACGGCTCGCTCGTCGACGCCGCAATCGTCGCCACCCTGCCCAGCAACGAGGACTCCGTCGTCATCCCCACACCCGAGGCCGGCGCCGAGGCCATAGAGAACATCCGCGTTCTTTACGACCTCATGAACGATTTGGGGTCCACCTTCAACATCCCGATGCTCCTTCAGAAGACCCTCGACAAGGTCTTCGACATCCTCAAGGCCGACCGGGGATACATCCTGCTTATCGGCGCGAATAACGAGCTGAGCCTCGAGGCCGCACGCATCGGCGAAGAGCTGCCCGACGAGCAGATACCCATCTCGCGGACCATCATCCACGAGGTCGTCAGCAAGAAGGTCGGCGTGCTCTGCTCCAACGCGATGAGCGACAAGCGATTCGCCGCCGGAAAAAGCGTACACGACTTCGGCATCCGATCCGCCATCTGCGTGCCGATCAACGGGCGGGAGCGGATACTCGGCGTCATCCACATCGATTGCAGCGTCTCGGAGCAAACGTACTCGACCGAGCAGCTCCGCCTGCTGACGGCCATCGGTTATCAGGCCGGGCTTGCCATCGAAAACGTCAAGCTTCACCAGGCGGCAGTGCAGTCGGAAAGGCTCGCCGCGGCGGGCGAGACGGTGGCCTTCCTCAGCCATCACATCAAGAACATCCTCCAGGCCCTCGGGGGCGGCATCGACGTGGTGGAAATGGGCCTCCAGGCCGACGACGTCGCCAAGGCGAAGTCCGCCTGGCCGATCGTCCAGCGAAACATCGAGCGAATCAATGGCCTGATCCTCAACATGCTCGCGTTCTCCAAGGCTCGCGAGCCGATGCTGGAGAACGTCAACGTAAACCACGTGCTCAAGGAGTGCGCCGAACTGGTCAACCGCCACGCCGACGAGCTCCAGGTGGCGCTGCTGACCGACCTTGACGACCTGCCGCCCATCCCCGCCGATGCGGCCGGGCTGAACCAGGCTTTCCTGAACCTCATCAGCAACAGCTTGGATGCTGTCGAGCCCCAGACCGGCGCCGTCACCATCTCCAGCAAGTACGACTCGATGCACCGCAACGTCATCGTCAAGGTTATCGACAACGGCAGCGGCATACCCCAGGGCCAACTCGACCGCATCTTCACGCCCTTCTACTCGTCAAAGGGCCAGAAGGGAACCGGCCTTGGCCTGGCGGTGGCGAAAAAGGTGGTCCAGGAACACCAGGGCACGATCGAGGTGGAGTCCAGCATCGCCGAGGGCACGACCTTCACCATATCCCTGCCCGCCATGCCACGCGGAAGAGATTCCGGCGACACCGACGGGCTCGGCAAGACGATGGTCTAGAGTTCCGCGACGCCCGATTTGATGGGTGCCCTGGTTTGCGAAATCCCGGAGGGCTCCGCAAACCACGGCGCCCGCTCACGGGAGGCCCTATTCCTGTTGCTCCTGGTCAAGGTCTTGCTTCTCGTCCTGTTCCTGGTCGTCGACGAGGCCTTTCTCTTCCTCGGCCTCTTGCTCGACGTCTTCTTCCTGGGCCTCTTCGTCGTCGGAGATGCCCGCCGGCGGCGCGCCGAACAGCTTGGGGTCGGCGTCGTCGGCGTCGCCCGAGGGCATGTCGAACTCGCCCTGGGTGTTATCGTCGCTGACTACGCGGGCGACGCTGACCAGCTTGTCGCCCTTGCGCAGCGCGATGACCCGCACGCCCTGCGTGGCCCTGCCGATGATGCGCATCTCCGACAGGCCGATGCGGACGATCTTGCCCTTCGACGTGATAAGCATCAGTTCGTCGGCGTCGCGCATGGCCTTCATCGCAACGACGCAGCCGTTACGCTCGGTGGCCTTGATGTTGATAATGCCCGATCCGCCACGGCCCTGGATGCGATACTCATCGAAATTCGTCCGCTTGCCATAGCCGTTCTCGCAAACCGTCAGCAGCGTGGCCATCTCGTCGACCACGATCATGTCGACGACTTCGTCGCCCTCGCGCAGCCGCAGGCCGTGAACGCCGGCCGCAGTCCGGCCCATCGAGCGAACATCCGCCTCGGGAAAACGAATCGCCTGGCCGTTCTTCGTCGCAAGAACGATTTCGTCTGTCCCGCGAGTCACGGCAACGCCGATCATCACGTCGCCGGCCTGCAGGCCCGTCGCCAGGATGCCGCCGCGACGAGGATTCGAGTACGCCTTAAGCTCCGTCTTCTTGATCTGCCCATGCCTGGTGGCCGTCACGAGGTAGCGGTCGTCGAACTCCCGTACCGGCAGCACAGCGCATATCCGCTCTTCGCGATCCATCTGGAGCAGGTTCACGATCGCCCTGCCCTTGCTCGTGCGCGACTGCGACGGTATGTCGTACACCTTCAGCCAGTGCATCCGCCCGTTGTTGAGGAACACCAGCAGGTAGTCATGCGTCGAGGCGATGAACAACTCCTCGATAAAGTCGCCCTCCTTTGAGTCCGACCCGATGATCCCCTGCCCGCCCCGGCCCTGGCGGCGGTAGGTCGTCAGGGGCATTCGCTTGACGTACCCGGCGTGCGTCAGGGTGACGACCACGTCCTCCTCGGCGATAAGGTCCTCGATGTCAAAATCGCCGACGCTGGCGATGATCTCCGTACGGCGGGCGTCGCCGTACTTCTCGCGGATCTCGTAGAGGTCCTCGCGGATCACGTCCAGCAACAGCGGCTCGTTGTCCAGGATGGCCTCGTAGCCCTCGATCTCCTCGACCAGGGCCGAGTAGTCGCGGGCGAGCTTCTCTATCTCCAGGCCGGTCAGGCGCTGAAGCTGCATCGACAGGATCGCGTCGGTCTGGACCTTGGTCAACTGCTGGGCCGAGCCGCTGGCGCGCGCCACGAAGCTCTCCGGCAGCAGCTTTCGCACGGCCGCGGACTCGGTGAGCCTCAGGTCCAGAGCCATCAACCGTCCGCGGGCAGTGGGCACGTCGGGCGACTTCTTGATCGTCTCGATGATGCGGTCGATGTCCGCGACCGCCAGGATCAGGCCCTCGAGTATGTGAGCCCGCTGCCGCGCCCGGCGGAGCAGGAACATCGTCCGCCGGCGGATGACTTCCTTGCGGTGATCGAGGAAGTACGCGAGCATGTCACGCAGCGTCAGCGTGCGGTGGGCGCGGTTGACCAGCGCGATGTTGATGATGCTGAACGTCGACTGGAGCGGCGTGTACTGGTAAAGCTGGTTGATGACGACTTCCGGCTCGGCGCTCTTCTTGAGATCGATGACAATCCGCATGCCGGTGCGGTCCGAGTGGTCCTGCACGTCGGCGATGTCGGGGATCTTCCCGGCCTTGACGACGTCGGCGATTCGCTCGATGATCGTCGTCTTGAGCACCTGGTAGGGAATCTCCGTGACGACGATCTGCGTCTTTCCGCCGCGAAGCTGCTCGGTGTGCATCTTCGCCCGAGCGATTACCCGTCCGCGCCCGGTGCGGTAGCCCTCGGCAATGCCGTGTCGGCCGCAAATGAACCCGCCGGTCGGGAAGTCCGGGCCCTTGATGAACTTCATCAGGTCGTTGACCGTCGCGTCTGGGTTGTCGAGCATGTGAACCAGCGCGTCGCATACCTCGCGAAGGTTGTGCGGGGGGATGCTCGTAGCCACGCCCACCGCGATGCCCTGCGAGCCGTTGACCAGCAGGTTGGGGAATTTGCTGGGCAGCACGACAGGCTCGGTGCGCGTGTCGTCGTAGTTGGGCTGCATGTCGACCGTGTCGAGGTTCAGGTCGACAAGCATATCCGTCGCCGGGGCCGTCATGCGGGCCTCGGTGTATCGCATCGCGGCCGGGGGGTCGCCGTCGATCGAGCCGAAGTTGCCCTGTGGGTCCACCAGCGGGTATCGCAGGTTCCACGCCTGCCCGAGGCGGACCATCGTGGGGTACACCACGCCCTCCCCGTGCGGATGGTAGTTACCCGACGTGTCGCCGGCAATCTTGGCGGACTTTCGGTGCCTGCTGCGCGGGCCGAGGTTCAGGTCGTTCATCGCCACCATCACCCGCCGCTGAGAGGGCTTGAGCCCGTCGCGAACGTCAGGCAGGGCGCGGTCGATGATCGTGCTCATCGCGTACGTCAGATAGCTCTCCCGCAACTCCTGCTCGATCGGAAGGTTCTGGATCCGCTCGTTGGCAAACAGCGTCTCGGCCGGCGCACCGGCCGAACCGTTGGTCCCGCCAGCCTGGCCTTCGGTGTTTTCCGACTCGTTTTCCGCCACTTAGAAACTCCGTTCTTCTTGGCTTTTCGCCACTGTCAATGGGCCATCGACGGCGCCTGAGGCGTTCCTGCAAACACGCCGATGCCGAAAGCGAGTTATTATCGCAGATGCACCGGGCAATGTGTAGCGCAAACAGGCAGGAAAACCCTATAAATATTGGCTGAAATCGCCGCCGACACGCTCGCCGGCAAGGCCCTTGCCGACAGCCCGGCCGGCCTGGACAGCGGTCTCTGACCGTGGTCGGCCAAACTCCACCACACGCCCCGCCAGGGGCGGCTGAAAGATCGGATGAACCCGCGACAAAAGGCAGAGCACCAGGGGGAGGCAGTGCCCCACCGCCTGCCTGGCGCACCGGTGCCGGCTACGAGCTTGCGGTTACTGGTTTTACATGGCTGGGCATGCACTATAATGGCTGGCCTGTCGCCCAGGGGCGGCCCGACCCGCCGAGGCGGGGCTCCAACGGCTCGGCCGGGAGCGAACCCGAGACACCCATGAGCGAAACAACCACCAGGCTGGCTCCGTCGCCCACCGGGGCGCTGCACCTGGGCAACCTGCGGACGTTCCTGGTCAACTATCTGCTGGCCCGGCAGCGCGGCTGGAAGGTGCTCATGCGCATTGAGGACATCGACGGGCCGCGTGTCAAACCCGACGCGGCCGAGGCGATGCTGGCCGAGCTGAAGTGGCTGGGCCTGGACTGGTCCGAGCCCGTCAAGTGGCAGTTGCGTGACATGTCGGCCTACGAATCGGCCCTGGGCAGGCTGGTGGCCCTTGGCGCGGCCTATCCGTGCGTGTGCAGCCGCAAGGATGTCCTGACGGCGGCCGGGGCGCCGCATGCGGAAGATGGGGTGTTCGCCTATCCTGGCACGTGCCGCGGCCTGTACGCCTCGGCCGAGGAAGCTCTCGCCCGAACGGGCAGGCCCGCCGCGTGGCGTGTGAAGGTCGAGGCCGGGGCGATCGAGGTGGCCGACCGGTTCGCTGGGGCCCGGGAGTTCGACCTGACGCGGACGTGCGGCGACTTCGTGATCTATCGCAGCCAGCGCCTGCCCGCATACCAATTGGCGGTGGTCGTCGACGACGCCGAGGCCGGCGTGGACGCCATCGTTCGCGGGGATGACCTGCTGGAATCCGCCGCCCGGCAGATTCATCTTCGCCGGCTTTTGGATATCGGGCCCGAGCCGGCCTACTGGCACCTGCCGCTTGTGGTCGGGCCCGACGGGCGGCGCCTGGCCAAGCGGCACGGCGACACGCGCCTGGCCTACTACCACGGCATCGGGGCAACTCCGCAGCGGATCCTGGGCCTCCTGGCCGCGTGGAGCGGTGCGATAGAGAGCCCGCGGGAGATATCGCTGGAAGAGATGATCGAACGCTTCGACCTCGCCCGCATGCCCGCCGCGCCGACAGTCTTCACCGATGCCGACGACCGATTCCTGCGCGGAAAGTGAGGCACAGAGAGCATTCAGCCGTCGCCAGTTACGCCCGAGTGCGTCATCGCTTTTTGCCCATCTGGCTCTTGATGTAGGTACGGTGCTGCCGGACGTTGGTGATGATGACCTTGAACACTTGGCTGTTGCGTTCCACCTCGCCCACCGGAAGCAGCCGCTCAAACTCCTCGAAGACTTGCTTGGCATTGCGATAGTTCTTGGCCATCTCGAACTTCCAGGCCGTGCTGTACTGCTCGCGTATCAGCGCGTCGAGTTCCTTGGCGGCCGCGTCGGCCATGCGCTCGTTCTGGATGCGGGGAAAGCCCGGGCTCCGGCTGTAAACACGGTAGAGCTTGAACTGCTTGACGCAGCGATAAAGGTCGCCTGTTTCCCAGAGGGCCTTGTTGGTGTAGCTGCTGACGGCGGCGTTGAGCGCCGCGGCGGCTTGTGTGGGGCTGGGCGGCCGACTGAGCGGCGCCTCCAGGGCCTTGGTAATCTCCTCGGGCGTCAGGCGGGGTATCCCGTCGCCGCGGGAGCCGTTGCCGTCCGCCGGGTCTTCCCTCATCATCAGGGCAATGACAAAGCCCACCATACCCAGCAGCACGACCGAAAGCAGGACCACCTTGAGGGTCTTGCTTCCCTTGGCGGGGGGCCCGCCTAGCCCATCTTCCTCGGAGCCCTCGACGGCTTGCTTGCCCGCCTTGAGGGCCGGCTTTTCCTTGCCGGGCGCCTCGCCGGCCGGGAGCGCGGGGGCCTTGCCTCGCGGCCTGGCCTGCTTGGCGGGTGGCTCGGCGGGTTTGGGCTGGGCGGCCGGGTTGGCCTGTCGCCACTGCTGAAGGGCCTCCTCCGGGTCGTCGCCGGGCGAGACGTAAAGCATTCTCGTCTCCAGGCCCACGCCCATGACGTCGCCGGTGTCCAGAACGACCTTCTTGTTCCTTTTGTACCGCTTGCCGTTGATCAGCGTGCCGTTGGCCGAAAGGTTCTCCATCACCCAGCCTTCGCGGGTGAACTGGAACCGCACGTGCTCCCTGGACGCCGCCTCCTCGACCAGCCGGACATCGGCATTGGGGCTCCGGCCAAGAACAGCCGTGTTGGTCATGATGACCCCTCGCTCGCCCTGATGCGAGCCCGCGACGAAAATGAGTTCCGGCATCGCCGAAGCCATTAGAACAACCCTCTCTCAACAATCCGCAGGATAGCCGGACCGAACAGCGCGATCACCACGGCAATCAGAATGAGCAGGCTGGGCACCAGTATTCTCACGCTGGCGACGGCTGCGGCGTTCTCGGCCCGCACCGACCGGTGCAGCCGAAGCAGGCTCGCCTGCTGGTGAAGCACCTCGCCGAGCGGAGTGCCGAGTTCCTCTGCCTGAATGACGCTGGCGGCTATGCTCCGCAGGCTGTCCAGCGGGGCCCTCTCGGCCAGGTTGCGCAGGGCCTTGCGGCGGGTCGTGCCAAGCTCCATCTCGGCGAGCATGGTCTTGAGTTCGGTATTGAACGGATCGTCCCCGGCCTCGCGGACGACGGTCTGGGTGGCCTCGGTGAACGTGGCGCCGGCGCCCATGGCCAGGCTTATGAGGTCCAGCGAGTACGGCACCCGCTTGGATATGAGGCGGATGCGTTTCTCGGCGCGGTTGTAGATCTGGTAGATCGTCATCATGATCCCAAGGCCCAGGCCCAACATGAAGATCGTTACACTGAACGAGCGCATCACCGCCAGGAAGCATACCTCCAGCAGCACCCCCAGCATGGTCCCCGACGCCAGCGCCAGCGCCAGGTACTCCTCCGGCGTGTAGTAATCCGGGTTGCCCGCTGCGATCAGCTTGCCTCGAATCCACCTTTTCGCCCTGGGCAGGTTCATCCGGTGTGTGAGCGGCAGCAGCAGCCACATCAGGGGTTTTATACCGCCGGTCTCGAACACCGTTTTGCGGTCGGTATGGCCCGTCGCCAAGGCCGCCTCGCGATCCGGCGAAAGCCTCACGTTGGCGGACTGGCTGAATATGGAGTAGATCAGCAACGCAACGTCAACCAGGATCAGCACCGACAGGATGACGTCCCAAGCCCCGAGCATCTGCCAGAACGACTGCTCGGGCTGCAACTCGGACGGGTCGAGCCCGACCTGCATCACCTGCGCCCTGGCGGCCAGGAGCGCCGCCATCGAGTTCTGAATAATCGCGTTCATGTCAAATGTCTATCGCGATGACCTTGCGAATCCACAGGAAGCCCAGGAAAGTCAGCAGCCCGATCAAGCCGAGCAGCATGTTGCCTACGGGCTCGGTGAACATCTGCTTCACACCGCCCGCGTCAATAATGTACAGAATGCCCAGGATTATGACCGGCATCGCCGCCAGCCAGCGGGCGGTGGCCCTGCCTTGGGCCGTGAGCGTCTGAACTTGCCCCTCCAGCCGCTGAATCTCGCGGATGCTGTCGCATATGCGGTCGAGAGTCTCGCCGAGGTCGCCGCCTCGCTCGCGGTGAGTCTGCAAGGCCGCGAAAAGCAGGCGGAAGTCGCTCGATCCGATCCGCTCGGCCGCGTTGCCCATGGCCTCTTCCAGCGAGATGCCGTACTCGTACTCGCGGGTGAGGTGGCGGAATTCCTGCCGAAGCGGCGAGGGCCCGTCGCGTGCCACCATCGCCAGCGACTGCACAAGGTTAAGCCCCGCGCGGACGCCGCTGGCGAGCGTCTGCACGCCGCCGACGAGCTGCTCTTCGAGCCTCTTGAGCCGGCGGCGGCGGAGGTAGCGGATCATCGCGTGCGGCAGCAGCGCGCCGAGGAAGCCCAGCGGCAGCACGCCCCAGACAGACCGAGTCAGCGCGTAGCCCATGAAGCCCAGCACCAGGATGACCATGCCCGTGAGCATGGTTATCATCCGCGGCGGGATGTCCAGCAGCAGCACCCGGCGAAAGATGAGGTCGTACTCCTTCTCGCGGCGCCGTACGATGTCGCGAATAGGCAAGTAGCCGATATACGCCGCGGCGGCCGAGAGCACGAACAGCACCGCGCTGACGAACATCTGGAACATATCGAACTGCGAAGCCTTCGCCGCGGCCAGTATCATGTGAACACCCCCACGTCCAGGAAGCCGCTGTCGATCAGGTCCTGCGCGAACGCCGGGATGTAGCCCGTGTGCCGCAGGGCCGCATCCTGGCCCATGCGAGCCTTGATCATCGGCAGCAGGAAGATGTCCTCGGTAATGACGGTCTCGGTCTCCGGATCGATGCCGACGATCTCCGTGACGTGCGTGACGCGCCGCTGCCCGTTGGGAAGCCTGCTGATCTGAACGATAATGTCCAGCGCCGCCACAGCCTGCTCGCGAATCGCGCGAATGGGCATTTCCACGGCCATAAGGACCATCGTCTCCAGCCGCATCATCGTGTCCGTCGGGTTGTTGGCGTGGATCGTGGTGAGCGAGCCGTCGTGACCGGTGTTCATCGCCTGGAGCATGTCCAGGGCCTCGGGGCCTCGGCACTCGCCGACGATAAGCCGGTCCGGCCTCATTCGCAGGGAGTTCTTGACCAGGTCGCGAATGGTGTACGCGCCCTTGCCCTCGATGTTGGCCGGACGCGTCTCCAGGCGGACGATGTGCTCCTGCCCGAGTTGAAGCTCGGCCGAGTCCTCTATGGTGATGATTCGCTCGCTCTCCGGGATGAAGCTGCTCAGCACGTTGAGCGTGGTGGTCTTGCCGCTGCCGGTTCCGCCGGAGATGATGATGTTCTCTCGCCCGAGCACGCAGGCCTGGAGGAACCGCGCGACCTGCTCGGTGATCGTGCCTCGCTCGACGAGGTCGTCGACGGTGAACGGCACGCGCGCGAACTTGCGGATGGTCAGCGTCGGGCCCGACAGGCTCAGCGGGTTGATGATCGCGTTGACTCGGCTGCCGTCGGGCAGGCGGGCGTCGACCAGCGGAGTCGAGCGGTCTATGCGCCGGCCCACGGGGGTGATGATCCGCTCGATGATGCTCTGGACGATCTCGTCGGAGAAGAAGCTTCGCCCGGTGTTCTGGATCGTGCCCTCCTTCTCGATGTAGATCTTGTCGCGCCCGATGACCATGATCTCGTTGATGTTGGGCATTTCCAGGAGGTCCTGGAGGGGCCCGTATCCTACGACGACGTCCTCGACCTCCTTCGAGAGCATCCGTCGGACGACGTACTCCCGCAACTCCAGGCTGATCCGCGTGGACACCCGCTCCATCTGGGAGTCCCATTCGTGCTCGATCTGGAGTATGTCCTCCTTGAGCGTGTGGGGCCGAAGCCTGAGCGGGAAGAAGCTCACAATGTCGCCGACGATGCGGGTGATGGCCTCCTCGTGCTTGTTGTCGAGGATGTCGGATTTCTCGAAGCCATAGCTGTACATCAACTTGCCGGTGGCCCGGCGGGCGATCTCGGTGACCACCGCCCGCCACAGGAAGTCCCGCACGAGGTGGTAGGCCATGTCGTCGTCGACCTGGTCGTAGTGCTTGTCGATGATGTCCGACAGGTGGCGCTTGATGAGGGCGACGAGCTTCTCGTCCGTCACGCCCGACTGGCCCGTCACGCGAAGGTTCAGCCGTTCGAGCAGCTCGGCGTGCATCTTCTGCTCGATCTCCATCACGCGCTTGCGCGGGGAGGCGACCCGGTCGGCCGCGTGGATCCGCCTCTGCGACGGCTCCATCATGTAGAGGCTGAACTCGCCGATGCGGATCTCGTCGCCGTAGTCGATCTTGCCGCGCTGCTTGTAGGCGATCAGCTTGTTGGCCACGCTCGTTCCGTTCAGGCCGAGCGATTCGAGGAAGAAGTTACCGCCCTCCCAGAACACTCGCGCATGGTGTCGGGAGACGAACTGGCTGCGCAGCGTGACATCGTTGGACTCGTCGCGCCCGATGGCGATGTCCTCCTTGGGGACCTTCACCACCTCGCGTTCGTCGCTGTATTGATTGTAGACCCAGATTTCCACTAACCAGCCCTCTTAGCCGCCGCCGGCAGGGTCATTCCCAGGTCCTGCCGCCAGGGACGATCGCGCCGCCGCCGCCCGACATCTCCCCCGGCAGCGGCCTGGCGGGATTGTCGGCCAGCTCTTTGAGCTCCTTAGCGATGATCCCGAAATCCGCCCGATTGCCATCGCCGGTGCGACGAACCTCCACCCAACATCCGCCGTTTACGTGCGTCAGGACGTTGGCCAGTTGAAGCGAGACCTTCTCAGGCAACTCGATGGTTATGCTGCGGTATGTCTTTGGGCCCCTGACGGGCCGCTTGGCCCTGTCGGACTTGCCCAAGTCGGTCATCCCGCCGATAGCCAGGACGCGGACACCCCGGAGAATCCGGTAAGTCTTGAGAGCCCCCTTGTCGCCGAACATCGCCAGTATGTTCACCTGGTCGTTGGTGCGGAGGATGTCGCCGGGCACCATCTTCGAGTCCAGCGGCACAGTTATGGCGACGTTGCCCGGGCCGATCTGGTCGGATGGCTTTGGCGCGCCACTGTCGGTGATGTAGTCCCACAGCAGCCAATTGTTCTTTTCGAGCCTGCGGTTTACCCTCTCCCCTATGGCGAGTTTGAGGTTCTCGCCCGGCACGACGTTGCCCAGGGTGCCCAGGTACTGCTGCGGCAGGGCCCTTTTCTCGAGGTCCTCTTCCTTGAGCCTCTCGTCGGCGTCGATGTCTCGCGTCACGCGGAGCAGCTCGACCGTCTTGCCGCGGTTTTCTGTCCGCACGTTGTAGATGTGGACGTTGTATATCACCACAACGACCAGACCCAGACCCAGCGACACCAGCAGCAGCCAGAGGTTCTGCCCGCTTGTTTGTTGGTCTTCGGTCATCTTATCACCTCTTGGTTTGCGTCCCGGACGACACCGGCGATACCGCCGTTACGGCTATAATCACCATTTTGGCATTTCGCGCGTCTTTACGCAAGGAAACGGTAGCCCAGCCGTCACGTTTCCCGAAAACGATCGCCCGCCGCCCGTCCGGTTGGACGGCGTCCTTGAGCTTCTCGTAGCCCAGCCGGGCCATCTCGGCCTCGTAGTGTGCGACCACGGCCTCCGGCGAGCCGACCAACTCGTACCTGGCCTGCTGCTCGACCTGACGGGCCATGCGACGCTCGAAACCGAATACCCGCCGCGAGCCAGGCGCCGGAACAATCCCGCCCGGGTCGCCCGTATAGGAAGTCAGCCCCGCGGCCGACAGCGGCGAATCGAACGACAGCGGCTCATCGTCGCCCGGCCGGGTGGTTGGCCCCGGCGATATCGCCCACTGCGAACCCTGGTGGGACCCGACAAACCATGCCTCGACAACCTTGCCGCCCACCCAAGCCGCCAGCACCGCCCCGACCATCAGGAACAACACAAGCACGGTCCGCCAGGCCTGCTTTCGCCGCCCGGCGGCCTCGGTGTCTTGGGGGGGCTTCTCGCTCATCTATCCCGCCGGCTCACCATCCGTTGACGTACGTTCCCCGGATCATCTCCCCCATCTCGGCGCCGGGGGCCGGCACCGAAGTCAGCACCTGGTCCAGGTTGTCCAGGAACTGCTTGCGGGTGACGTAGCGACAGCCGGCCTCATTGCGCCGCCACTCCACGCCGTCGCGAATGTGGTAGCCGCCTATCGAGCCGGTATACTTCCTGAAGGCCGCCACGTCCGTGCCGAACTCGGTGCCGACCCTCGCGGCCTGAGCCCGCGGAAACACACCGTGGTCCGGATACGGGTTGACCAGCAGCCTGTCGGCGAAGTCCCCGGCATAGTCGCTCAGCGACCCTGCCGCGGTTACGAGATCTTCCATTTCGTCGTTATCCCCGCCGGAGCGCGAGACGTTGATATCCACCGCCCGGTCCCGGAAGAACAGGCGGTTGAGCCCAGGATGATCCGGGTCGTCGATGGTGTTGGGATCGACGTTGGTGGTCGGCCAGCCCCGATTGGCGTGGCGCCACGAGACGTACCGGGCGGACGCCTTGACCTGCTGCTGGTTCATCATCGCCCAACCCAGAAACATCGTGCCGACCAGTATGGTCGCCAGCAGCGGAATAGCCATCGCCGTCTCGACCAATGCCAGGCCGCGGCGCCGGCAGGCAGGCCGGATACGTCTTGCGTATGTTCTCGTTCTCGCGGTCATGTTCGGGGCCTCAATGGTTCATGAAAACCCGGGCCATCTCCGGGTCCAGCGAGGAAAGGTACTTCAGTGCTGTCTCGACCTCCATCGAGTCGATGTTCACCGCGCCGGCGTCCGGCACGCCGTTTTCCATCATTGTCACCCACGTGTCCGGGTTCCCCGCCGGCAGGAGCTTGGTCACCGGCGACAACTGCACCTGCCAGTCCTGCGTCCAGAGGTCCCAACTGCGATTATTGAAGACCTTGGCCTGGGCGATCGTCATCGTCCCGTTGATGGAACTGAGGTTCCGGAACTGCGCGGACCAGAACGGCGCCTTCATATCCTTGCGGGCGACGCCGCGATACGTAAACCGCCGCCGGCGCCAGCCGACGTCCGGGTCGTCGCCGCCGTAATCGCCCGTCGACGTGTCCAGCAAAATCGGGGCGGGCAGGATATCGCCGGATTCCCAGTTCGCCGGGTTTGACACCTCGTGCGTCCCTCCGGTGTCGATGCCGCCGAAAATGTACCACGCGTAAAGGTACACCGGATGCCAGACGACCTCGCCGTCGGGATCGCCCGGCGGGATCACCTGCTTTACGATGCCCAACTGGCTGTCCTCGGTGGTCTCGTAGGTGAACTCGTCCTTCCAGACGTAGTTGCTCACCTGAGGCAGGTTCCATTTGGCCGGGTCCTGCCAGCCGGGGTACCAGATCGCTATCGGATAGTCGCCGTTGGTGCGGAACGTGCCGGGGGTCATGAACATCCCGTCGCCCTCGGGGTACTTCGAGGCGATCTCCACCACGTAGAGCATCGTGCTGGTTACCTCGTTGGCCTGGTTGTCGCCGATGGCCTTGCACGTCGGGTACGGGACGATCCAGTTGGGGTAATGGATCTCCGTGGTGATAGTGTCCTCGCCCGCGCCGGCAGGGAACATGTAGTTGAGCTTCATCCGCGAGATGCGGTCCATGTACTCGTAGTAGAATGTGTCCCGCAGCTTGCCCGGGTCCTGGTTGCCGGAGCCCCTGGACCAGTGATTGATGTGCCTCCTTGCCCACTCGTACGGCCCGTAGGTCGTATAGCCCGTAAGCTCGCGGTATCCGGTGGCCCTGGTGTGGCCGGCCCTGCCGCCGCCGCCTCGCTGCATGGCCGAACTGCCCACGGTCCGTCCGCCGCCGCCGGGCCGGCCCTTGCCGCCTCGAGTCTGCCCCGCACCCTCCGTCCCGGGAACCCACGTGGAGCCCGTCTGGATGAACTCCGACTCGTAGTCGCGCCACTTGTGCAGCCTCGCCCACGGGCCCAGGCGGTACGGATACGTAAAGTCCGGAATGGCCCCGCCCCTGCCACCGGAGGGGTCCATCGTCCCGTACTCGTTGCGGATAGTCTCCTTGCCGCGAATAGGCGGCATGAAGTCCTCATACTGCCCCAGCCGGGCGGGCATCTCCGGCCTGATCGGAACGATGAACGCCGCCGTGGCCGTGTCGCGCCGGGCCATCCATGACGCGCGCTGCTGGGCCAGGACGCCGCATGAGTCCACGGCCGCCTGGCTGAACTCCTGCATCGTCACCGCCGCCCGCCACAACATGCCGTGCGGCCTGCTGCCCGGCGCCACGCCTCGGCGGGACCAATGAGTGATCTCTTCCATTTCGAAGTTCGGAGTATTGATCGCCTCGGCGTAGGGCTTGAGTATGTCGCGCTGCGTCTCCATCCGCGCGCGAAGCGATTCCACCCCGTCGCGAAGATACTGCTCCGTGCCGGCGCTGATCTGCGGGTCTATCCGGGGCTGGCTGACGATGCCCGCCAGGGCGAGCTCCCACTGCGTCACTTCCGCCAGCGCCATCGCCGAGGCCAGGGGCTGGGCGTCCAGGACGGGCACCTCGGCGATCATCTTGGCCATGCCCACGTTGTTCATGGCCACGACGTTCATGTTCCTGGCCATCCACCCGCCGCCCGTGATGGCCGCGGCGTCGGCGGCGCCCTGCATCTCCAGCCGGCGGTTAACCTGGTCGCCGACGTTGTAGACGTAGAACATCACGCCGACCAGCAGCGACATCGAAAGCAGCGCGAGGATGAGGATCTGCCCATTGCGGCGCGGGCCTCGGCCCGACGCGCGCGCCGGCAACCGGATAATGATCCCGGTCGAGCGCCGCACACCTCGCCCAGCCCTTAAACCGACCTTTTGCCCGTTCATGTCGCACCGTCCTTCCGACCGGGCGAGACTCAACCCGCACCGGCAGCTTTCTTGGCGGCCTTGACCTTGTCAATCAAGTCGATCACTTCAGGAGTGCTCTTGAAGCTCTTGGCAAGGTTGAAGTAGCCCATCGCGCCGTCGTAATCCTTCTGCTCCCACGCCTCGATGCCACGAGCGAAGTTCTCGCCGTATCGCGTGTTTGCGATGGCTTCCCGGACTTCGGCGGTGTTGCGGATCTTCTGGGCCTCGCCGAAAAGGTCGCGAGCCCTGACCCACTGTTTCCGCTTGAGAAGGTCGTTGCCATCGGCCATGAACTTCTCATATTGCCGGTCGGCGGCCATAGCCTCCAGCCGGGCCTCGATAAGAGCCGCCGAGGCAGGCTTTATCTGCTGGGCCTCCTGGTAGGCCTTGACCGCCTCGTCGTATTCCTTCTCGCCGCGGAGCTTGTCCGCCTCGCCCAGCTTGATGCGGTAATTGCACTCCACCATCTTCGCCGACAGCATGTCGTCGAGGCCCAACTTGGCGGCCTTCTGGTACTCTGCCAGGGCCTCGGCCCACTTGGCGGCCACGAAGTTCGAGTCGCCGCGGGCGATCGCGTCCTGCCGCTCCTGAGCCAGGTCCAGCAACGCCAACTCTTGCTTGGCTTCATCGTTGCCCGACTTGATGAACTCCGCGCGTGCCTTCGCAATCTCACCCACCGCCTTGAGCTTCCGGCCCCTGGCAAGCGCCAGGTCGGACTGAATGGTATTGATCTCCTCGGTGATCTTCTCGCTGGGCTGCCGGAGGTACAGCGCCCGCAGCCTCACGACCAGCAGGCTTTTGTCGCCGCCGCGGGCCTCCTCCACCGCCGCCTTCAGGTCGTTGAGCGTGCGGTCGGCGTTGAGCGTCTTGAGCTTGTCGGCTATGGCCCGCTCGAAGGCCCTGGCCTCGTCGGACGGAAGAACCGATGCCTGATCGCCTTTCAGAAGTTCCTGGGCAGTCAGGAAGGCGTCCCCAGCTTCGGTGAACTTGACCTGCTGGACCATGTCCTCGCCTCGCTGGACAAGATCCTCGACCTTGGCGCGAAACTCCGTCTGGTCGACCTTCTCGAGGAAATTGAGCCTCTCGGCATCGAGTTGCGGGGTCAACGAGACTCCCACAAGCTCTCGGTACATCATCTGCCGGGCCTCTTCATATCGCCCGGCCTCGAACTCCTTGCCGGCGCGGCCCTCGGCCTCACGGTAGGACTGTGTCGCCTTGCGGTCGCGGCCCAGATTCTTGACGCGCCCGCTGGCCTCCTTGGTCCACTCGCGAAGGTCGCTGCGCTGTGATTGCAGCTTCTTGTTCTCCTCGCCGGCGGCGACTTCCTTGACGACCGCCTGGTCCCAATCGCCGGCCAGTATCGCCAAGTATCCTTCGCACACCGGCCTGAGCACCGCGGCCTTGCGGGCCTGGTCGCTGCGGGGATACTTCTTGGCGACTTTCTTGAAGTTCGCGACGGCCGAGGCAAACTTCGGCGCGTCGAACGCCTTCATCCCCGTGCCTATCCCCTCATTCATGGCCGTCACGCCATCGGAATAAATCCGGAGGGCGTCTCGCCTGGCGAAGTTCTTGTCGCTCCTGCCTGCCAGAATCTGATACACGCCCAAGACCCCGCCTCCGACCGCGCCGATCAAGATCGCCGGCAGCACGAAGTACAGCAGCAGCTTGCGGGCCGGGCGGCGGTTGGGAAGCGGAGCGGTCATCGCGCCCTGCGGGTCGGCCGAGACCTCCAACTCGTCGCCCGCGTCCGGAGGAACCATCGCCGCGCCGCTATCGTCTGCCGTCAGGCCGCCAGGGATCATGCGAGCGCCGCGACCCGAGGCGGCGCCGGCCGCGACACGATGCCGGGAAGCATGCCTGGCCCGAGCCTTTTTGCCCGCCTTGGCGCGCGGGGAGAACGCTGACTTGATAGTCCGGCCAAGCTCTTCCATGTCGCGGAATCGCTTGTCGGGGTCCTTGGCCATCATCCGCGCGACGATCTCCGAAAGCGGCGCCGGCACCGACGGGGCCACCTCGCCCACAAGCGGCGCCGCAACCGCCTGGTTGCCGTGCCACTTCCTCCATCGC
>JAUWQU010000021.1 GCA_030610965.1 Phycisphaerae bacterium | reverse complement strand
TTGCCGTTTTTCAGGGACACGAACACCTTGCCCTCGGTTATGGCCAGGCCGCCCCAGACAGGCAGGGCTTGTAACTCGTACTCGGCGAGTTTCTTGCCGTCGTCGGCGGAGACGACCCAGAGAACATCTTTTCTTTGAGTTCACCTTGAAGCAATGTTGTGCAGGAGCCCAATCATGAACGTGCTGGTCGCTGATAAACTATCCTCGGACGTCGTGAGTGCGCTGGAAGAACTGGGCCTCCAGGTCGAGGTTCGTGCTGACCTGGACGCCGCGACTTTGCCCGACGCCGTGGCTCTTACGGATATCCTGGTCGTCCGATCCACCAAGGTAACCACGGCGGCGATCCAGGCCGCGCCACGGCTGTCGCTGATCATCCGCGCCGGTGCTGGCGTGGATACGATCGACTTGGCGACCGCCAGCGATCGCGGCATCTACGTGGCCAACTGCCCCGGCAAGAACACCGCAGCCGTGGCGGAACTGGCTATCGGGCTGCTGGTGGCCGCCGACCGCCGCATCGTTGAGGCGACCGTAGCCATGCGCGGCGGCCAATGGCGAAAGAAGGAATTCGGCAAGGCCCACGGCCTCACCGGGCGCACCTTGGGCATACTCGGTTTCGGGGCTATCGGCAAGGCGGTCGCCGAGCGCGCCGCCGGGCTGAAGATGAATGTCGTCGTCTGGTCCCGCAGCCTGACGCCGGAAGCGGCCGAGGCCCGCGGCGTCGGCTACGCGCGATCGCCCGAGGATCTGGCGGCCTGCAGCGATGCCGTCAGCGTCCATTTGGCCCGAACGCCGGAGACCAGGCATATCGTGGGGCCGCAATTCCTGGACGCCCTGCGCCCCGGCGCCATTCTCATCAACACCTCTCGCGGGCCGCTGGTCGATACGACGGCTCTCCGGGCCGCCATCGCCTCCAAGGGTCTGCGCGTGGGGCTTGACGTCTACGAGGACGAACCGGCCGGCGGTCAAGCCGACTGGGCCGATAAGGAACTGGCGTCGCTGGCGACTTGCACCCCGCACATCGGCGCGTCCACCGACCAGGCCGCCGAGGCCGTGGCCGCCGAGGTGGTGCGCATCATCGAGTGCTTTGTCAGAACTGGCCGACCGGCGGGCACCGTCAACCTTTGCGCCCACTCGCCCGCCAAATACCGCCTGGTTGTCCGCCATTTGAATCGTGTCGGCGTACTGGCCTGCGTGCTGGGCAGCCTCCGTGAGGAGGGGATCAATGTCGAGGAAGTGGAGAACACGATCTTCGCCGGGGCCGCGGCCGCGTGCTGCTCGACGCTGTTGGACCAGTGCCCATCGGACGCGTTGGTGGACAGCTTGCGCAGCAACGACGACATTCTGCACGTAACGCTCAATCCGTGCGACAAGGACGGATGAGGACCCCATGAGGGCCTATTCTTTGTCCCAGCAGACCACTTTGCCGTTTTTCAGGGACACGAACAGTTTGCCCTCGGCTATGGCCAGGCCGTCCCAGACAGGCAGGGTCTGGAGTTCGTACTCGGCGATTTTCTTGCCGTCATCGGCGGAGACGACCCAGAGCGACGCCCCAAGCTGGCCTCGCCACGCGGCGGCCTGGGCCTTGAGTTGGCGGTTGATCTGGTCGTCTTCGGATGGCAGGAAGCCGAGCATCTTGCTTTCGTCGGCGACATCCGGCGGCCCGGCGATGAAGAGTTTCCCGTCGCCCAGAGCCATGGCGTTTACCAGAATCGGCGGCGACTCCACCTCCCAGTAGACCTTGAACCCACCGGCGACGTTGGTTGCTTTTGACGCGGCGCGCCTGCGTTTGGCCCTGGCGGCATTTCTGGCTCTTGCCTTGGCAGGGGCTTTGGCCTTGGCTTTCGGCGCCGTCTGGGCCTTGGGCTGCGGCTTTGGGGCCGCCTTGACGGTCATGTCGGCCGCGTAGAGCCGGTAGAGGGGCGTTGGAAGCAGCGTGTTGCCCAGATTGTCCGCGCGGAAGCCGTAGGCCCGCGACTCGCCGATGGCCATCATCCGACCGCTGGGGGTACGCTTCTGTGCCCTATTGTATTCCGCCCAGCCCTCCGGGAAGTTCGAGCCGTACGTCCAGTACGTTCGATGGAACCAGAGATCGTCCAGGAAACCCGTCGGGCAGAACAGATGCCTGCTGTCGGCGGGCGCGACGGCCGAGGGCGATGAGATCGACTCGATATCGACCCGCTTGCCCTCGAGGTCGAACCGCTGGGCCCCCATGTACACGTACTTGCCGTCACAGGACAGGACGTCCCGATTGGCGATGGGCATGGACTTGTGGACGGCCAGCGTCTGGAGGTTCTTGCCGGTTCGCGGGTCCAACTCGTTCAGCACGGTTTCCGAGAGCTTCTTGCCGGTGGCGGCCTGGAGGCGCACCAGGCGCATCCCGCCGTCGAAGAACATATTCCTCCCGGCCAGTGCGTATATGGTGTCGTCGTAGACCAGCACGCTGCCATGGACAGGCCAAGTCGATTCCGGCCGCTGATAGGAGATAATCTGCCGGTCCCGCGGCGCTACGAGGTATCGCCACGCCAGGGCCCCGTCGGCGGCCCGCAGGCAGTAGACCCATCCGTCGGCCGAGCCGAACAGCACCGTGTGGTTATGGATCGTCGGCGGCGAGTCGATTCGCCCGCCGGCCAGGAACTTCCAGACCTGCTTGCCGGTGCCTGCGTCCAGAGCGAACAGTGCGTTCTCGTCCACCGAGGCGACGTAGAGCGTCCCAGCGGCGATGACCGGCTGTGTAAGCTTGCCGCCAAGCCTGCGGGACCAGGACCTCTTCAGTCCGGTCGGGACGGTTGACGGGCAGAACCCTCTCCGCCTGGTGTCGCGGCGGAACATGGGCCAGTCCTCGGCGCCGGCGACCGCAGGCGTCTTGGGGCTGCTTGCGTCCGCATAGGCGGGGCCCTTGAGAAGCCGCAGCTCGTCCGGCAACGGCTTGGCTTGCGATTCCCCGGCCGGCGCGGGCGCCAGTGCGCAAAGGTGCTCGAGTTTGGACATGTAATAGCAGGCGCACGAGTCCGGCGGCTTGTACAGCAGGCCATTGCACGGCATGACGCCATAGATGCAACTGCCGCGCACGACGTGGTTGATGTCCAACGTCTTTTCGCCTGGCGCGTAGAACTCCGTGCCCATTCCCGCGGTCATTATGTACCGCTCGGTGGCCCGGCTGGGATAACAGCGCGGGTGCATCGGAAAGGCCGACGGGCTCTCGGCCACGAGGTCCCTGGCGACCTGGCCCGTTTGAAGGTCCAGCGCCGTGAAGTGGGTCCCTTTTTTCTGGGCGGTTCCCGTGTGCGCCGACCACAGCAGGCCATCGATCAGGAAAATGTCGTTGGGGCAGAAATGCCCGGACGGCTGGGTCTTGCCCTGCCAGAGCAGCTTTCCGTCGCCGGCGTCGAACCCGCAGGTTCGCGTGTTGCTGCACAGCACGATCACGCCGTCGGAATACACCACTCGCGGCGCAGAGCCCGTGGCCGCGCCGAGTTTCAATCCCGGCACGCTCTCGGAGGCCCAGAGCTGCTTGCCGGTCGCGCGGTCGAGGGCGACCATGGCCTCGCCGTCGAAGAACAGCACGCTCTTATCGCTGACGGTTAGCGTCAGCGGCGCGACCTTGGCGGCGTGGCGCCAGAGGATCTTCCCGGAATCGGCCTGGACGGCGACGATGTTCCGCTGGGGCCAGTCGCGGGTCCATCCCCTGGAGTTGGCCGCCCTGATCTCGCCGTAGCCGGAACTCGCCGCCCGGTACGTGACGGGCTTCTTTTCGGGGGCGACCTGGAGGTAGAGCTCAGAGCCGGCGAAGATGATCTCGTTGGTGGCCTTCGTCCCGTCGTACGTGCGGACAATCTCACCTGTGGCGGCGTCGAGCTCCGTCAGCGGCTCATTGAAGCCCAGGGGGAGGAACACGCGATCGCCGATGGCCACCAGCTTGCGAGGCAGGTCGCCGGGGCCGCTCTTGAGGGGCCAGTTGTTGGGCCACCAGTCCTTCAGCGGGCGCTTCCAGAGGATCGTGCCGTTGAACGCGTCGCGCGCGACGAGGGTCCACCTGGCCGGCAGGAAGACATGGGCCCGGAGCCCATCGTCGATGACGTAGAATATCCGCCCGCCCGCCGAAACCATGGCGTTCAGGCTGGATATGAAATCGTGGTTGCGAAGCCACTTCGGCCCGCCCATCCACTGGATCCGCCTCGGCGGGCCGACCAGTTCGTCCTTGCCCACCATCGTCCCTTGCGGGTCGTGATGGTAGTGCGTCCATTCGTCCATGCCCGCCGGCCTGGGCTTTGTCTCGCTCTTGAACTTCTCGCCATCTTTGGTCAGCACCCGGCCATTCGGGCACAGGATCCGCAGCATCTCCTCTGGCGTCACGGAAAATGGCTGCTCGACCACCAGCAGGTTCACCATGCCGTCGGCGAACGGGAGGTTCTTTCCGTCGAAACACATGGCCGAGACCACGCCATGCAGCCCGCCGTTGTCGAGGCACTTGCGGGCGGCGGCGACTACCTCCGGCGAGGTGTCGAGCGCCTGGACGATGAAGCTCTCACCGGTCCGCAGGGCCATGACGCACTTGGCGTCCGCGCAGCCAAGCTGGACGATAAAGCCGCCCTTGACGCCACCGGCAAGGCCAATCGCCTTCGCATGCTCCCGCGGGGTCGCCCATAGCGGCAAGGCCAACGCGAGCGAACCAGCCAACGCCATGGCAACAACGAGCGGGCTTGCGAGGCGATTCATGGAACGTTTGTCGCGATCTGACATGATCGTATCCCTTCTGAATGTGGTTCGACAAGGCGCATCCCCCCCGGCGGCAAACCGTCGGGCGGGGACTGCCACGGACCATTAAACGCAATTCTCGCACTGTCGGTGCGGGCAGGCAAGAAAAACGGGTGGGGGGAAAGGATCACGGCTGCGGGCGACAGGCCGGACGGTGCGTCATTTGCTGCTGGTGCCGTCCTTCTTCTTTGGCGGCTTGGCGGACCAGCAGCACTGGAAGACAAAGCCGATGATCGCGGGCACGCCGATGAGAATTACCATCAGGTGGTCGTTTTCGCGCAGCGGGGCTTCGAGGTCCTCGGCCATGTATTTGAGCATCATCGCCAGCACGCCGCCGAGGCCCATCACGGCGCCCTGGATGCTGGTGACGATCATTACGACGAACCTGAGGATGACGAACGCCAGCAGGCCAAGGGTGATCAGGCCCACCAGCGCGCCTACCCACGCGTACTGGAGTATTTCCGGGTGGTCGGAGGCGTTGGCGGCGTAGTGCCAGAGGCCATAGCCGACGAAGCTGCCGACCATCCCTCCGAGCAGGCTGACGGCGTACTTCATCAGCGGCCAGGCCAGGCCGCCCAGCAGCATCGCGCCGGCGATGCTGGCGTACATCCAGGTGTTCTCGCCTCGAGCCATCGAGCCGACGTAGCTGCCGACGGCCGCGCCTAGCACGGCCACGTTGGCGACCACGAGGATCTTGAATATCTTCCAGCCCTGAAGCATGTAGACCAGGCCGCAGGCGAACAGAAGCATCGCCAGCACCGCCCCGTACTGGCTGTGGGTCAGGTCCAGCAGCGCATCGACGATCTGGTCCTGGCTCGGGATTTCAGGCAAGGTGAATTGCCCCGCGCCGGGCTCTGCCGGCACGGTTGAAACGGGCGTGTTGATCTGGGCAAGCATCATCTGACCAATCCTGACAAAGTTGGCGTATGTACGTAGTATCTACATATCGGCTGATCGGGCCGGTTTTGATTGGCGGAAATGACGCCTAATGTCCAATGCCGACTCAGCCCCTCGCTCGCCTGGGGGGTGGCTTGCGAATGTCCGCGGGGGCTTCGTCTTCGTCTTCGTCGGCCACGGCCCTGGCTCGCCTGGCGCGGACCTCGCCTATCGACTGGTGGATCACGCCCAGCAGCATCACGCCGGCGCCTATGCCCATCATCAGCAGCGGGTTTGCCATCATGCGGGCCTGGAAGGTCGGCGCCCAAAGGCCGGTCAGCGTAAGGACCGCGTTGAACAGGAGGCTCGCACCGAGCATCGACGTTACGGCTATCACCGTCGCGCGGGGCAGGAACAGGCCAAGTATAAGCCCCGCTACGCCCGCCCCGGCCCCTGCGGCCGTGATGGCCAGGTTCCCTGTATCCCAGGCCGCCTGGGCCAGTGACTGGTAAGTCGGATTCCACCCCGGCTGGGTTGCCGGCGTAATGTCGCCCAGACACAGAATGCCCGCGATCATCGCCGCCAAAGCCCCCAGCCACAGCCCCGCCAGCAGCGCCCAGACAACCCGCGCCAGCACGATTACAAGGATCGTGAGCGTTATCGCCCCTGTCAGGGCGCCCAGCCAAACGTTCAGGTCGATTCGCGCTGCCAGTATCGCGCCAAGCCCCATCCCCATCGGAAACGCTATGAGCGCCAGCACCGCGCGGTGAAGCACCCGCCCCCAGAGCAGAAGCGCCAAGCCCACCAGGCCGGCGCCGATGGTTATCAGCACGAGGGCCGCGGTCCCCATCGCCGCTATGCTTTCGAGAAGCGCCTTCAACGACTCGGGATCGGTCGGCATGGTTGTCGGCATGGGCCTGGTCCCTTTGTTGCCTCGGCCGGCCTACGTGCCGCGCCGACGACGGATCGTGTCAAGCTCCGACTGGGCCATGGCGACCTTACGGTCTTCGCTCAGCCGCTCGACGGCCTGGCTGAGGTAGTGCTCGGCCCGGTCGTACTGATGCAGATATCGCCCGTAGACAAGCCCCAGCATGAGGTGAATGTCGGGCGTGTGCTCGTAAGCGCCGTAGTGCCGCAGGAACCGCTCGTAGGCGTCGGCGGCCGCGGGGTACTGCTCCTGGGCCATCAACTGGTTGGCCACGTCGAGCTGCGCCTGGCGCGACAGGACGGCGTCCTCGGCGATTCGAACGAGTTGGAGGTATTTCTCCGCCGCGGCCGGCAGGTCGTGACGGGTGCAGGCGGCGGCGATTTCCTGACGAAGCTCGCTCTCGCGCGCCTGCTGGGTCTCGGACGGCTCGGACCGGACGCTCCGGGCCTCGACCCACCGGCCGTGCTTGGGCTGATCGAACCGTGGCCGGGCCGGGCCGTCGGACTGGAACGGCTTGAAGCCCTGCGAAACCATCCGCCTGTAGCGGCCCCGCTTGCTGGCGTGGCTGAACATGCTGAGCAGGTCCATCTGGTCGCGCGGCAAGAGCCGCACCGACAGCAGGGCAAGGCCCACCGCGATGCCGAACACATACCCGGCCGTGTGGGCCGCGAAGGCGACCCCCCCGCCGGCGCCCGTGGCCGTCATGAGGACGTTATAGAGGAACTGGAAGCCCACGAAGTACAGGCTGGACATCTGGAACGTGGTGATGAAGTAGAGGATCATCAGCACGGTGAGCCTGACCTGCGGGAAGAGCACCAGGTATGCCCCGGTGACGGCGCAGATGGCACCCGAGGCGCCCAGCACCGGCGCGGCACCCGCCAGCAGGACGTAGCCGACGCCGGCCAGCACGGCCCCGGCCAGGTAGAACGCGAGGTAGGCGACGTGTCCCAGTCGATCGTTGAGCGGCCCGCCAAAAACCCACAGGAACAACATGTTGCCCGCCAGGTGCCAGAAGTCGGCGTGCAGGAACGCCGAACTGAAGAACTGCTCGACCCTCGGATCGTTCGGATACAGCAGCCAGGGGCGAATGACATCGCTGGCGCCGTTAAGGCCCGCCGCGAATATGAGCACGTTGGCGGCCACCAACGCGTAGTTGACCCACGGCCGGTGTGACATCCGGTACTCGGTGCGAATGGGTATGAACATCCTTCAATCCGTGCAGGCGCCTAAAGCCAAGGCCCGCCTAAGGCAAGGTGCCAGTATTAGTTTAGGTTAACGCAATAGCGCCCCCATTGTAGCCGCCGGCCCACAGGCCCGCCAGCAAAACTGGCGAGCGGCCGATTCTCATCGCAGAGATCGCCGAGAGCGCAGAGAAAAGAAGAAACAAAAGCCGGATCTCATTTCTTCTTATCTTCGCCTTTCCTCTGCGACCTCTGCGTCCTCTGCGATGAGAATCCTTTTGCTTTCGCTTGCGGCGGGGCCTTCAATGTCCATTCTTCTGATGGAGACGAGAATGCTGTCCTGGTCGCTGGTCCCGGCGGAGTTGCAGAACCTGGCCCTTTTCCTCGCGGTGGGCTCGGTGGCGGCGGTGCTGTTCAGCATGGCAAAAGCGGGATTCGGCGGAAGCGCCGGACTGCTGGCCGTGCCGCTGATGATCTTCGCCTGCGGGGGAAACTCCAAACTCGCCATCGGCATAATGCTGCCGATACTTATCGCCGCCGACTACGTCGCCTTCGCGGCCTGGATGGGCAAGTGGAACCTCCGGGCCGTGGGAATGCTCCTGCCCGGCGCGGCCGTGGGAATCGGCGCCGGCTGGGCCATACTGCACGCCATCGGCGAGCTTCGCGCCGCGGGCGGCGCCGAGGCCGCCAACGCCTGGCTCAAAACCGGCGTCGGCGCAATCGCACTGTCGTTCGTCGCGTTGCACGTTGTGCGGAGCGCCCGCGGAAAGCCGCTGATGTTCCGGCCGGTGTTCTGGCAGGGCTCCGTCGCCGGGGCCGCCGCGGGCGTAAGCTCCACCCTCGCCCACGCGGCCGGGCCGATTGTCGCGATGTACATGCTCCCCCAACAGATGCCCAAGGGCCAGTTCGTGGCCTCGACGGCGCTGTTCTTCTGGATCGCCAACCAGGCAAAGCTCATCCCGTACTTCGCCGAGGGCATGATCGACACGGGCACGCTTGGCGCCGGGCTGCTCCTGCTGCCGGCCATCGCGGCCGGGGGATTGCTCGGCAAATTGCTGCACAACCGCGTCAACCAGGTGCAGTTCAGCAGGATCGTTTACGGCCTGCTCGCCCTGGCCGGCGGATGGCTGATCTGGCAGGGAGCGGCGGCGCTTCTGCTATGAGCCGGGTAATATGTACTACACTCAGGGCGTTGATCTGGGCTGTGATTTCTCAGCTTGTCAGATGGAGAGCCTCAACTTATGGCCATTCGTGGCGCAAGGCAAATCAGTTGCACAACTACCGCGTCATAGCGTTCTCGAAGCCGCCAGGCGGATGCCGATATTCTCGGCCCTGGACGACCAGGCAGTCGAACTGGTCCTCAGCCGGTGCCATACGATCCGCCGCCCGGCCGGGACGACACTGTTCGGCTCCGGCGAGCCGGCGGAGCGGTTCTTTCTCATCCTCGCCGGGCGCGTCAAGCTCTACAAGCTATCGCCGCGCGGCGACGAGCAGATACTGCACATGTACGGGCCGGGCATTACGTTCGCCGAGGCGGCCGTGCTCTCGGGGGCGGCCTACCCAGCCACCGCCGAGGTCGTCGAGGACGCCGAGCTGCTGGCGGTGGGGCGGACGGAAATCCGCCGAGCTATCGAGGCCAATCCCGACTTGGCTATGGGAATGTTAGCCGGCATGTCCGCCAAGCTGCGGGAGTTCAATCGGCTAATCGAGGACCTCTCGCTAAAAGACGTCCCAGCCCGCCTTGCCGGCCTGCTGCTACGCCTGGCCGCCCAGGCCGGCACCGACAAGTTTGACCTCCCACAAACCAAACGCGAGCTTGCCGGGCAGATCGGCACCATCCCCGAAACCCTAAGCCGCGCGCTAGCCAAACTAAAGTCCGCCAACCTGATCGCAGTCAAAGGCCGACACATAGAAATCCGAAACCGCCAAGCCCTGTCCGAACTCGCCGAAGGCGGCCTATGACCGGGCTAGCCCGTCGCCTGATTCGTGCCACGCCTAAGCCGTCACAAGGTACGTCGGGACTTGCGGCTTAGGGGTGCCGCCCGGCCTAGGTTAATCATTGGCGTCCCTTTGCTTCTTGCTTTCCAGGGAGCGGACTGTCGGCAAGCGCTAGGGCGACTGCATCTACCGCCTCATAACCCTTCTCCCATCACGGAACTTCTCAGCCATTGTCTTAACGGCCCTGGCGTCCCGAGGGCGTAGCTTGCCTACCGAAACCAGCCATATTTGAATCTCTTCGCAATCGAACGGAATGCTTTCGGCACAAATGCTCATAAACATGTCGACGCAATGGTTGTGGTCAAAGGAGCTGGAGATGCCCGTCTCCTTGTTGATGAGTTCCAGGAACTTCTGCAGCTTCTTTTCCAGCTTGGTATCCATGCATATCTCCAGCAGGTACATTTAACCACAATTCGCGATTATTCGTCCCGGATGCTCATCGGCTCAGTTCTACGGTGACCGGCCCAGCGCGGAAAGAACTCGGCCAATCGCCTTCGCTGCCACCAGAAGGGGGCAAAAATCCGGAGATACAGCTATCGTCACGATGTCAGGTGTCCGCGAGCCTGGGCTGAGAACTGAACACAGGCCCTCGATCAAGTCCTCGCAAGATGAGCGCTGGTAGGTACGCTCCCCGGGCGTAAGATGGATGTGCCCATCATACGTATTCGCAAAGTAGTCGCAGTCAATGTCCAATATCCATATGCTATGTGGGTCGACATCCTGAACGCAATCAACTGTCACGTTTGCCCAACTTGTCGGGCCTTCGTTGTCATCGATGAACTCAAGCGGCCGCTCAACATCTGGAAACACAAAGGATTTGACAGGGCGAACCGACCCTCGACGGACCGCTGTCTGCGAAGCGTTCCCATTTGTCGGGGAAACATTGAGTATCCGGGCGTCTGGATACAGATAGAGAAATGGCAAGAGGAAGGAGCCAGGCCCAACCGCAGTTGAGCCAATGGCGTTGGCCCAAAAGTCCATTTCTACCCTGGGCGCTCTTTCCGCAGTGAATCTGTTCGTTACCGTCGCATTGGCATTATCAACCCCGATCATTGGACCCATCATGTCCGAGTGGCTGTCGAAATGAGTAATGCAGATGGACTGATCGGGCGGGAACGCTCGCATGGCTCGCATCCAAGCAAGTAATGCCCACGCATGATTAAGCATGACGGTGACTCGGCCAGAGTCGACCTGCGCACAGACGCTTGCCCGCTCATCGGGATACAGCGCCCCACTCGTGATAACTACGTAATTGTTACCAGAGAGGCGTTGGGCATTCACACGGGTATTACACAGGGCATCCTTCATCGTTTTGAAGTCGGGATCGCTTTCTCGTCGATCCCGCCCCAGGCCGATCCGGAACTCGTGAGGAGCATGTGAGGCGGTCTCTTCGCTATCAGCTTTCTCCCACGCAGTTTGCACGTCTTGGGGAGGATGTGGCCTGAGGTAGGCTGGAGGCAGCAGCTTCAGTAATCCGTCAAGTATGTGTTCAAATTCAAGCACCTGTTGGCGGACCTGAAGCAGACTGTCGTCCACTGTGGATTCAGTCGGAAAGAAGCGGATGTCGATAATGGGGCAGGAATCGGTGCTCTCTGATACCTGTTGCTCTACCGCCACGTGACTCCCGGCTGATGACGCAGCATTCACTATAGAGGCTACGTCTTGCAGGAAGCCGAGCGTCCATGCTGCCTCATCGCGCGATCGTGGCAGAATGCCAATGCTGGGATAGCGGATGTTGCCATTCGGCAAATTGCCCGCCTGACAACTGGATAGTATCAGGCCGAGCCGAAGGGCAAGAGACCTGACAGTCCGTCGTATGCCCGGCTCAACGGACTCCCTAAAGCATGGCTCGGCAGGCACGATAATGTCCGCCGTTGGCTCAGAGACCGCGTTGCGGGCTGCGACTCGTTCCCGGTCCAGTTGAGCGACTGCGATTGGGGGAGGATAAGGTATGGCTTGGCAATCCTGTTCACGAGCGCACCCACAGACAGTAGCAATGGAATGCTGCGAGGAATCCGGTGGCGTGTTGGACCGACCAGAATGCTCTAACTCTGCCCGGCGCACATCGGCAATCACTGCACGCCGGATGTGCCCAAGGATATGAGATAGGTTGCCGCAGTATACTGATGGTGCGGCGAAGTCATGCCTGGAGCCATACCTATGAGGAAGGAGGCCGCCGGAACAGATGGTCGCCCAATAGCATCGTTGGCATGCGGCCGAGAGATGGTCACTGCGGTATCGGTCAGCTTGCGTGTGGAAGCCCCGAGATGCAGCTAAATCTGTGAACGAAGATGAATTCAGATAACACCCGTTCCCAAAGCGGCCCGCGTGCTCATAGGCAACGGACATTATGTCCGAGTCCTGTATCTCGCCGTCGGTCTGGATTGTCAGGAGAGACAAGGCGCCTGCCCCAATCCCCTCGACGGTGCTCTGGCCGCCGAGTAACAGACGGATAGAGTTTTCAAAGAATCGAATCTGCGGCTGTTCGTCGGGAGCGCGGAACCACTTGTCAAAGACGCGCTCGGACCACATGGCGTATTGAGTGTCTGTGGAATAGTCCAAGATGCCAGGAGGCAGGCGGTCGTGGTGTCCGTCGGGCCAGAGGTAATCGATCGCTGGTGTCCCAAGCGAAGCATGAAATGAGTAGGTTTCCTCAGGCTCGTTAAGTAGGTCAACGACAGCGAGAATGCCACCAAAAACGTCACTGCCAAGTGGGTGTGACATGAGGCGGTCAACTGCAGCGCAAACCGGGATGAATGAAGATGAGCCATCAGCGAATCGACGATGACGGTCCTGGGCCGACCGAGGACCGTCAATGCTGAGGGATATAGATATCCCATGTCGCGCCAACATTGCTATAACTTCCGAAGTCAGAAGGGAGGCGTTACTTTGCATCCCAAACTTCACGTTACAGGTCGGGGGGAGTGCACTGCGAATGGTGGGAACCACTTCGTCGTAAAAAGAACACGGGAGAAGCAGGGGCTCACCCCCATGGAATAGCACGTCGATCTGTTCTAGGCCAACCTGCCGGACGTACGCCCCCACTCTTTCCGCGAAACTGCGCACGACTTCGATGGGCATGACCGGCGGTCTTCCAACGTAGCTTTGATCAGCGTGGTGTCGAAAGTAGCAGTGGCCACAGTCAAAATTGCAGTGGTTCGTTACTTTGAGAAGGAATGCATTGAATGGCGTGGGCGTTGTGGGGCCTCCGCGATAAACAGAAGCATATCGCACAGTATTGCGCTTACCACCCTTACAGTGTTACTCTCACCCGAACGTATGGGACGGCTGACTTAGCTCCGGCTGTGCCGATGGTGCATCCGGCTGTACGTAGCGCACACGACTGGCTTACGCAGACCTTCAACAACCCTACGCAGAACTCGGTTGAGGCTCCGCACAGCATCTTTGGGGATTTCGACGGTTGGTGTCGAGGCCATCTGACTAGTTGCACTCATTCTTATGCTCCTTCTATCATAATTCTTCTCAACTGAATTAGACCGTGTTGATTATAGCCGCGGGATGGAGGGGTATCAAGCGCAAAACATTATCTTCTACATAATAGATTTACGAGACATCACAACTGGCGTAGAAACAAGATGTTGTATCTCCATATTATTCTATACAATTGCGGCGATCACAAGTGACTTTCAATACATGCGTTGAGTTGTGCCATTATCCGTATTGTACGTTACTCGACCAGGAAGCCTCCCCCTCGCATGTCGATAGTTCAAGTATTTAGTAGTAAGAAGCTTATGCCGATTGGTC